>DATJKM010000145.1:0-7420 GCA_035491515.1 Candidatus Udaeobacter sp.
GCTAAGGAGAATCAACGGACAGCTGGAGGATCAGTACAAAAACTCCGAGCAAAAGACCAAGGAGCTGCAGCAAACGAAATTGGAGCTGGAGGAAAAGGCCAGTCAGCTTGCGCTTAGCTCCCAGTATAAATCGGAGTTTCTGGCTAACATGTCCCATGAGCTGCGAACGCCGCTTAACAGCTTATTGATTCTTTCCGGCCTGCTTGCGGGTAATTCCGAGGGCAACCTAAAGGAGAATCAAGTGAAATTCGCCGAAACGATCCATTCATCGGGAAATGACCTGCTGCATTTAATCAATGACATCTTGGATTTATCTAAGGTCGAGTCCGGAAAAATCGAGATCGTTCCCGATGAAGTCAGCTTGACGTATATTTGTGATTTTGCGGAGCTTGAATTTATTCAGGTTGCGGATCAGCGGGGCTTGAAATTTACGACAGAAATAGAGGACGGCCTGCCGGCCACCATTTGTACGGATGCCCATCGATTAATGCAAATACTGAGGAATTTACTGGTCAACGCCTTTAAATTTACCGAGCACGGCGAAGTGGCGCTTCGTATCCATCACGCAGACAAAGAGGCATTAGCGGATCATAGTGAACAAATCCATTTGGAATCGGCTGTTGCTTTTTCGATTACCGATACAGGTATCGGCATTCCAGGGGAGAAGCAGAGCCTGATCTTCCAAGCGTTTCAGCAAGAAGATGGAACGACAAGCCGGAAATACGGCGGTACGGGACTGGGGCTTTCGATATGCCGTGAGCTGGCTCATTTGTTAGGCGGCGTCATTGAGGTCAACAGTGTTAAAGGAAAAGGAAGCACATTCACGCTGCTGCTGCCGGGCAAGGGAGCGGGCGTGCAGCCGGAGGTTCAAATTTATCATGAAGAGGCCGCCGTCGCTCACGCGGATTTCTCTGAAACGGAACGGCAGATACCGGCGCTGCCGCATGAGGAGGCGCTATTCGCCGGCAAGAAAGTGTTAATCGTTGATGACGATATGCGTAATATCTTTGCGATCACTACCGCTTTGGAAAGCAAGAGAATGAAGGTGGTGTTTGCTGAGAATGGCAAGGATGGCATACGGGTTCTGCAAGAAAATCCGGATATCGACCTCATCCTTATGGATATTATGCTGCCGGAAATGGACGGCTATGAAGCGATGCGTACCCTCCGGCAAATGCCGAAGTATCAGCTCTTGCCCATCATCGCGCTTACGGCGAAGGCTATGAAAGAAGATAAAGAGAAATGCTTGGAGGCTGGAGCCTCGGACTACATAAGTAAACCTGTGAGCTTGGAGCAGCTTTTCTCGTTAATACAGGTTTGGCTGTACAGACAGGCGGGATAGTGAAATGACTATGATGAATGAACCTTTTGATAGAGTGCTGATGAGTGAATCGGAAGAAGTCGACGATCTGGAGAAGATCGAAATCGAGCTATTTCTGGAGGCCATTTACCGGCATTATGGATGTGATTTCCGCAATTACGTGTCCCCATCTATTCGCCGCCGAATTTGGTACCGTATCTATGCCGAGAATTTAGCGACCGTATCCGGCCTGCAGGAGAAGGTCCTGCATGATCGCCGAATGTTGAAGAAGCTGCTCGCGGATTTCTCCATCAATGTGACAGAGATGTTCCGTGACCCGAGCTTTTTTATGAATTTCCGCAAAAAAATCGTACCGCTGCTCAAAAACTATCCAAAGATCCGGATTTGGCACGCGGGCTGCTCGACAGGCGAAGAGGCCTACTCGATGGCTATCCTTTTGTACGAGGAAGGACTTCATGACAAGACCAGAATTTATGCCACAGACATGAATGAGGATGTAGTGGAAGTAGCGAAAGTTGGCGCTTTCCCTCTCGAGAAAATGCAAACCTACACGAAAAATTATGTGAATGCCGGTGGAAAAAAAGCCTTTTGCGAATATTACACGGTAAAAAATGAACGCGCCGTTTTTCATCCTTTCTTGAAGGAGAATATTATTTTTGCCCCGCATAATCTGGCAGTCGACGGGTCGTTTAATGAATTTCATGTGATCATTTGCCGCAACGTCATGATTTATTTTAATAAAATACTGCTCAACCGTGTTCATGATTTGTTCCACGAAAGCTTGGTCATGTCCGGATTTTTGGGGCTGGGGAATAAAGAAAGTATAGCCTTTACGAGTCAAACCGAGTGTTATGAGGAGATGGATACGAATGAAAAGCTGTATCGGAAAATCAAGTAGCGGCGTTCAAAAAGTAAATATTCTACTCGTCGATGACCGTCCTGAAAATTTGATCGCTCTCGAAGCGCTGCTGGATTCTCCCAACTATCGCTTGTTTAGCGCAAACTCCGGAGAGGAAGCCTTAAGGCATGTCCTGTCCGAGAATTTTGCGGTCATACTGCTCGATGTGCAAATGCCGGGTCTAAACGGCTTTCAAACGGCAAGCCTGATAAAATCGCGAGAAAAATCAAAGCAAATACCAATTATTTTTATTACCGCGATCAGCCAGGCTGTGGAGCATGTCAAGCATGGCTACACCGTCGGCGCAATCGACTATATTTTCAAGCCGTTCCATCCGGAAACCTTAAAAATGAAGATCGAAGCGTTCGTGAAAATGCACCAATATCAGGAGCAAATTAAACTCCAAAACGAATTGTTGAAGGCGATCGGTGAAACGTCCAGCGATACGATTGTGACGACAGACGAGGAAGGTGCGATGCTGACGGTCAGTCCAGCTGTGGCAACTATGTTCGGCTATCTCCCCGAGGATTTGATAGGGTATCACATCGACAGGCTTGTGCCGGCATTGTTTTCCTGTTTTTCAGACGGGAAAGCGTTTATGGAGACCACCGGCTTGCGAAAGGACGAAGGCCGGTTCCCGTGTGATGTCCAAGTCGGTGAAGCCAGCATTGAGGATCGGCGTATTGTCGTCTTTTCCATCCGCGATGTGACTGAGCGCAAGTTAATGGAGGAGGAACGCTTCCGTAAAATTTTCGATGCGATGCCAAGCTTAATTTCCCTTAGATCGCTGAAGGACCGTAGATACATCAATGTGAATAAAAGCCTGTTGAACGCGATCGGCTATCGTCAAGACGAGGTCATCAACCAAACTGAGGACGTCCTCTCCTATATTTTCGATTCAAACGAGTCGGGGATATCAGAAGATATGTCCGAACTGCAAAAGCCGTCTAAAAATGTGAGGATTAGCTATATGACGAAATCCGGCGATATGCGGGAAGGTTTACTGTCAACCGAAATGATGCACATCCACGGTGAGCCTTGCTTGCTCAGCGTCATAACCGACATTACGGACCAGCTGCTTTTTGAGAAGGAGATGGTCCGGCTGGACCGCTTGAATTTGACTGGAGAAATGGCCGCCGGCATTATACATGAAATCCGCAATCCAATGACGACGGTAAGGGGTTTTTTGCAATTGTCCAAAAGCCGTCCGTCCTCGGAACATACGGATATTATGATTGAGGAGCTGGACAGGGCGCATAATATCGTGACGGAGTTCCTCGCCGTTGCCAACACGAACCCGACCAATCGTAAAGTGAAACAGCTGAATGCCGTAATCGAGGTGCTGTTTCCGTTAATTCATTCAAAAGCGTTATGTGCTAATCACGATATCCGACTTGAACTAGGCCAATGCCCTTCCCTGCAATTGGATGAGAAAGAAATTCGCCAGCTGCTGCTGAATTTGGTGCTGAATGGCTTGGACGCGATGCCATCCGGTGGAACGTTAACGATTAGAACCTATAAGGAGGGAAATGAGGTAATCTTAGAGGTGCAGGACCAAGGCTGCGGAATCAAGGAGGAGCTGGTCCCAAAGCTGGGTACTCCGTTCTTCAGTACAAAAGTGAACGGAACCGGGCTCGGCTTATCCGTCTGCTATGGTGTGGCTAAGCGGCATGATGCGGTCATTAAGGTGAAGACAAGCGAGCAGGGAACGATCTTTCTTGTGCACTTCAGACTGCATCCATTAATGAAATAAAGAAGAGAGGGCTTATGTAACGTTTGGAGGATTGAAGCTCACGGATTAGTTTTGCAAGGAATCCGGACCCGCCATTACAAGAAAAGACGCCGCGCATCCCAAAAACCGGGATGCGCGGCGTCTTTTTAATCGTTGATTCAATCACCCCGAAAAACATGTAAGTTCTTCAGTGGCCACGCGCTGAGGCGGGTTTTTGCTGCGTAGGGGATCAACAGGCTCGGCTGCGCAAAAGTAACAGGAAAAACGCCAGGTAATTTGGTTTCGAGTAGGCTTCAGCGAATAGGGGTTAATTAACAGGAGATTTTCCTGTTAACCACTCCGCTTGCCTGCGCTGATTTGCATGGTGTCCTCAACTAGCTCCGATATAATATTATTTTTTTATTAACTTCGATTAATATATTTCGACATATATCTACTATTTTCATTTTTCATATATAATAGACGCATATAACTTAAGAACTAATTTTTATAATAATAGGTCAATTAGCCTGTAAAGCAAAATAGAAAGTGAAAAGGGGGATATTGTGCGAGTTAAGCTTATACATATGATTGCTTTGCTAACGGCCGTGGCCGTGTTCCTCATGTATAGAGGGACGCTCGATACGATGGACTATTTTTTCCAGGACCGGTTTATGCAGAAGGAGAGCGCTGCGGATACCCGGGTCGCTATAATCGCCATCGATGACGAAAGCGTAAATGAATTTGGAAGCTGGCCTTGGAATCGCAGCATTCATGCCCAGCTCATCGATATGCTCGCCGAAGGGAAGCCTGCGGTTATTGCGTTTGATGTAACCTTTCCCGTACCCTCGGCTGACGACACATCATCGGATGAGGCGTTGATCGCCGCAGTAGCGAATGCGGGCAATGTTGTCATGCCTGTGTATGGAACGTTCGCTCCATCTGCGAAGCAAGGTGCGATTGAAGCGCTGGACATGTCGGAGCCATTCCCGGCGCTTAAGGAAGCGGCCGCAGCGGTCGGGCACATCAACACGATACCGGACCGCGACCGCGTCGTACGTAATTCCTTATACAGCTTTACGGATAAAGGCGAGCGGGTGGAGAGCTTTTCTTGGGTTGTTTACCGGATGTTCATGGAACGCATGGGCAAGGCCGTAAATGAGGATATGCTTCCGCTCGACGCGTTTGGCCGGTTTCACATCCCATATACGGGACGTCCGGGACAGTATGAGGCTATCCCGTATTCCGCTGTGCTTAGCGGCGAGGTGCCAGCGGATTATTTTAAGGATAGAATCGTGCTGGTCGGCCCTTACGCAACAGGATTTAAGGATGATTACCTTACGCCGCTGCAGGTGAAGAGCCCGATGTATGGGGTGGAGATACATGCGAACATCATTCAGGCGCTGCTCGAAGGGGATCTGAGACATGAGCTTGACTGGAAATGGAATGCGCTTATTATGCTGCTTGCGGCGGCGCTTGCCTGCTTCCTGTTTCGAAAGTGGAACATGGTCATTTCCTTCATGGCCGTTGCGGCAATCATTGCATCGTTTATATTAGGGAGCAGCTATCTGTACGACCATGGACTAATCATCTCGATTGGTTATGCGGTTCCTTTGCTCATCGTCAGCTGTATCGTCGTCGTTGGCTTTCATTATATGGAGGAGCTGCTGGAGCGGCGCAGAGTGACGGACATATTCGGCAGGTACGTTGCTCCGGAGGTTGTGAACCAGATTTTGAAAAATGGCGAGGAAGGCTTGAAGCTTGGAGGAACACGCCGTGAGTTGACCGTTTTGTTTGTCGATATCCGCGGCTTTACGCCGCTCTCGGAGCGGGCGGAGCCGGAGGAAATCGTAGAAATATTGAATGAGTATCTCGATCTTGCAGCCAACTGCATCTTTAAGCATGACGGGACGCTGGACAAGTTTATCGGGGATGCGGCGATGGCGATTTTTAATGCTCCGCTGCTTCTGAAGGATCATCCTATGCGGGCTGTGGAGGCGGCTTGGGCGATGAAGGAGGGCTCGGCTGCGCTCGAGCGCAAGCTGGTCGAACGGTTCGGCTTTGGCGTTAAGTTCGGCCTTGGCATTCATACAGGTCCGGCCGTCTTCGGAAACATTGGTTCGAAGAGCCGGATGGACTATACCGCAATCGGCGACACCGTGAATACGGCAGCAAGGCTGGAGAGCAATGCGAAGCCGGGGCAAATTATTTTGAGCGATGCGGTTTATCAGGCGGTTAAGGATCGTATCAAGGCCGCTTCTCTTGGTGAGATCAAGGTGAAAGGGAAAGAGCAGGGCATTTCTATTTATGAATTGGAGGGGTTAAAATGAAGACTTTAAAGCTGTTTTTCGTCACCCTGCTTGTCATGGCGCTCATTTTGCCGACTTCCGTCTTTGCGAAGGATACGGACAAAGCCGGCAAAGTGATGGCCGTTTCCAGCAAAGCGGAAGTGAAAAAAGGCGGCGGCTCCAAAAAGTTTAATGCTTTTAAAGGAATGGCCATCACGCAAGGCGACACCATTATGACCGGCAGCGACGGCAAGGTTAAGATGGATTTGGACAGCGACAAAGAGGTGACGATCGGCACCAATACGACGCTTGTCGTCAGCGAGCTGGTTAAGAGCGCCAAGGCGCTGGGCGGGAAGACAAGCCTCAGTCTGCTGAAGGGCAAGGTGCTCGTTTCCATTAAGAAGAAGCTGGACGGAGACTCCAGATTTGAGATCGAGACGCCGACCGCCATTATGGGCGTTATGGGGACGGAGTTTACCGTTAGATATGAAAATGACGAAAGCTACGTCGGCGTGTTTGAAGGCGCTGTGAAGACCAACTATGGCGAAGGGCTGCAGGATGAGACGATCGTTACACCTAACGAGCAGCTGCAATTGAATGAAGAGGGAACGGGCGGTAAAGAAAATCTCGATTATCGCGACCTCCCGCTTGTGGGCTTGGAGCATTATCTTCAGCTGCTGGAGAAGGAACCTGATGCCGACAAAAATTTAATTAATCAAGTAAAACAAGTAATCGAAACGAAAACAGAGGTGGAATCAGCAGAAGCTTCTAACAATAACGGAAGCTCGCAAACCAACTCCAGCATCATATACGAGGATCAAGAGGGACAATCGGGCGATGGCGGCAATTCCGTGACGCCGACAGCAACGCCAACGGCGACGCCAACGCCAACGGCAATACCGACAGCAACGCCGACAGCAACAGCAACGCCGACGCCGACACCGACACCGACACCGACACCGACACCGACACCGGCAGGTTCGATCTTCAGGTTCCACGTCCCCGCGTACACCGTGAACGAAAATGCCGGGCAGGTTGAGATTCAAGTGCAGCGTCTCGGCAACACGACCATCGGGGCGGACATCGATTATTCAACCACGAGCGTGACCGCCTCAGACCGTTCGGACTTTACGGCGGCCGCCGGCCGGCTGCACTTCGCGCCGTCGGAAACTTCGAAGTCCTTCTTCGTGCTCATTACCAAC
>DATJKM010000146.1:0-4304 GCA_035491515.1 Candidatus Udaeobacter sp.
CCCGACGCAGCTCGGTCATTATTGGGCCGGTGCGATGACGATGCCTCGCGAGATCGTTATGCAAGGGGAAACCTTGTTGTTTAAGCCGATCGAAGAAACGAAGGCTTATCGCCGTAACGCTTACGAGACATGGAACATGAAGCTTGATGGCGTCAAAGATATGAATGTAAGCGGGGACTGTTACGAGCTTGAGGTCGTATTCCGGGCCGAGCAAGCTGAGGAATTTGGCTTGAAGCTGCGGGTTCACGGCGATGAAGAGACGGTGCTGTCTTACCATCAGGCGGAAAGCCAGTTCCGGTTCAACCGCGACAAGTCGGGAATCGGTCTTGGCGGCGAGCGCAGAACGAGGGTGGAGCTGAAGGAAGGTCTGCTTGCGCTGAACGTTTTTGTCGATAAATCGTCCGTCGAGGTGTTCATTCAGGGCGGCGAGAAGGTCATGACCGGGCGAATTTACCCTGGTGCCGATTCTTTAGGTATTCAAGTATATGCCAAAGGCTCCTGTTCTGTGGTATCCTTTAAAAAATGGGATATGAAGTAGGAGGGTCTTATATTGTCGAAATTGTACACAATTGGAGAAGCATTAATTGATTTTATTCCGGATACGCGGGGGATTGAGCTCAAAAATGTCGTCGGCTTTCGGAAGGAAGCGGGGGGCGCTCCTGCAAATGTCGCCTGCGCGGTAGCGAAACTGGGCGGCAGCAGCGCATTTATCGGTAAGCTTGGCGAGGATGCCTTTGGTGACTTTCTCGTGGAAACGATGGAAGCGGCAGGTGTTGACACGCGCCAAGTGCTCCGGACGAAGGAGGCGAATACGGCTCTCGCTTTTGTCAGCTTAAAGGCCGACGGCGACAGAGATTTTTCCTTCTACCGGAATCCAAGCGCCGACATGCTGCTTTCTGAGGACGAGATCAGCGGAGAGTGGTTTGCCAAAGGAGATATTTTGCATTATTGCTCCGTTGATCTGATTGAAGCCCCTGTTAAGTACGCGCATCTTAAGGCGATTGCGGCTATGAAGGAAGCGGGCGGCCTGATCAGCTTTGATCCGAACGTGCGGCTTCCGCTTTGGGAGGATCCGGAGCACTGCAGACAAACGATTTTGCAATTCATACCATTAAGTCACCTTGTTAAAATTAGCTCGGACGAGCTTGCCTTTATTACGGGAATCGAGGATGAGCAGGAGGCTATTGCATCGCTGTTTGTCGGCGATGTGCAGGCTGTCGTCTACACACGCGGCTCCGAAGGCGCAGTATGGATTACGCCTTCCTACGAAGTATCCGTACCCGGCCAAAAAGTAGCGGTTATCGATACGACTGGCGCCGGCGATGCTTTTATCGGGTCATTGCTATACCAGCTTCAATTGAACGAGGGAGTCGTGAAAGGGATTGACGCCGAGAAGGCGGAACGGATTGTTTCGTTCGCGAATGCCGCAGCGGCTCTTACGACGACAAGAGCGGGTGCGATATCTTCACTGCCCTTATTGCAGGAGCTTCCGTCCTTGTAACGATCCGTATTATTATTTACTAAATAAGAGTATTGCTCTTTCTCGCCGTTTCGGCTGGAGAAGGAGCGATACTCTTTTTTTAAATATAAGAATTTATAAGTTTCACATTTATAAATAAGCTTATATTTCACCGCGAAACGAGCTGTTGCCGCCAAAGGACGGCGACAGCCGTTTACGCTTGGTCTAAGCATTCGAATGAAAGCTTGTTCATCTTCCGTTCATTTTAGCGTGCTATAGTCTATTTCACCAAGAACGATGGAGGGTGGAGTAAAGCAGATGAAGAAATGGACGATAGGGCTCAGCATTTTTATTATTTTGGCTGCAGCCGGAGCAGGTGCTTATTATTTTTATTTTGTTAAAGATAAGGAAGCGGCAGGGGTAACGCCTTCATCGCGAACGGTGACCGCTACCAAAGGATCTATAGTCAAACAAATCAGCGGTACCGGATCAGTGGCGGCAAATTCCAGGGAAACGATAACTGCGGGCAAGAGCGGTACGATTGCGACCGTGAATGTCAAAAAAGGAGATAAGATCAAGGCGGGCCAAGTTCTCGTTACGTTTGAGTCTGCAGATGACTATGATGATAAAATAACGACGCTTGAAAAAAATATAACAAAGGTGCAGCAATCCATTGATGGGTATCAACAGGAATATAAGGAAGCGATAGGTACGGAAAACGAAGAGGCTGCCAAAGAATCTCTCGAAAAAAATATGGAAGATGCAAATGAAGAGATAGCGGATTACGAAGACCAATTGCAAGATATTTATGATGAACAAGCTAAAGAGGAAAAAGTGGTGTCGGCGTCTATTGATGGAGAAGTTACCGAAATGGATATCGAGGCGGGAGACGAAGTCAATTCCAATACGACAATAGCAACTATTGTTGATTATACCAAGCTTGAGTTTGTTACCACTGTAGACGAGCTTGATATTTCTTCTGTAAAGGTTGGTCAAGCTGTTGATCTATCGTTAAGCGCCATTACAGATAAGACGATTGATGCGGTAGTATCTGAAATTGCGATAGAGGGAACCTCAAACAACGGCTCTTCCTCGTTTGAAGTAAATATCCTTCTTAAAGACATTGAGGGAGTAAAGGTTGGCATGTCCGGCGAGGCGGCGATAACGATTGCGTCCAAAGAAAATATCGTGCTTGTGCCGGTGAACGCCGTCGTAGAAATGGGCACCCGATCATTTGTGCGTATTCCGGGTGAAAATGGCGGAGAGACAGGAGCGGCAGCTTCGAGCGGGCAACAGTCTGGCCGTTCGGGAGGTCAAAGCAGTACAGCAGGCGGTCAGCCGGGAGCGGCGACAGGCCAAAGCGGCGCAGCAGGGCAAGCGGCATCTGAAGGCAGGCGTGCTGCTGCAGCGGCAGGTCAAACGGGAGCGAGCGGTGAAGCTTCTGCAGCTGCTGGAGGCGGATTTGCTGCCGGAGGACGAGCTGGCGGCCGGATGGCTGATGCGCTTGGGGGGCAATTGGTAGCGGTCACTACCGGCCTTAGCGATGAGAACTTTGTAGAGATCGTCACGGGACTGGAAGAGGGAGACAGCGTGCTTGTGCCAATCGCTCAGGGAACTCAGGGCATGGGTACCGATTCCGAAGAGATGACCATGCAGCAAGGGGGCTTCCCTGGAGGCGGCATGAACTTCCCTGGCGGAATGGGCGGGGGAGGAATGGTCAACGGTGGAACAGGCGGAGGCGGAATGCGCAGCACCGGTGGTACGCGATGAGCACACATCCAAATATTCCCTTGATTGAAATGGCCAATATCTCGAAGTTCTATCTGATGGCGCGCGAAAAAATGACGGTTTTGCATGAGGTGTCGCTAAAGGTCGCTCATGGTGATTTTTTGGCGATTGTTGGCCCGTCCGGGTCCGGCAAATCGACGTTAATGAACATTATAGGATGCCTCGACCTGCCGAGCGAAGGCAGCTACAAGCTGGAAGGGCTTGAAGTGACAGGACAAAATGATAATAAGCTGACTGAATTGCGAAATAAGAAAATAGGTTTTATTTTTCAGGGGTACCACTTGCTTCCGAAGCTTACCGCGCTTGAAAACTGCGAGCTTCCACTTATTTATCGGGGCTTGCCGGGCAAGGAGCGGAGGCAGCGCGCGATGGAAGCGCTCGAGCGGGTAGGGCTTGGGCAGCGGATGAGCCACCGTCAGAATGAGCTGTCGGGCGGGCAGCAGCAGCGGGTAGCTATTGCCCGCGCGCTTGCGACTAATCCGCCGATGCTGCTCGCCGATGAGCCGACAGGAGCGCTGGATTCCAAGACAGGCATGGAAGTGCTTGACATGATGGAGGAGCTAAACCGAGCGGGTCAGACCATTGTACTGATTACGCATGATATGGAGGTTGCAAAACGTGCCAGCCGAACAGTTGTTATTCGGGATGGGGTGTTGACGGAGCAGGAAAGGAGGGGCAGCCATGAAACTTACGCAAGGCCTCAAGATGGCAGTCAAGAGCGTTTTATCGAACAAGCTTAGAACCATCCTATCGATGCTCGGCATTCTGATTGGGGTCGCAACGGTAATCGCGTTGGTAGCTATGGGGAAGGCATCCTCCAACGAGGTGGCCAAACAGGTTTCATCTCTGGGGAGTCCGAACTCGCTGTCTGTCACCATTCTTGGCAGGGGCACGGTTACAACACTGTCTGTGGATGAGGCAAATGAGCTTGGCGACGTTGTGAACGTGGCGGGAGTTGCTCCGGTCACCAGCACGACCGGCTATGCGAAATACGGTAAAACGCAAGTATCCGTCACCGTAGAGGGGATAACTGCCGCATACGAAGAGGTGAAGGATT
>DATJKM010000147.1:0-2940 GCA_035491515.1 Candidatus Udaeobacter sp.
TCTGCGGCCGATTGTTCAATGTCCTCCGGGCTCACCATCCCGGCTAACAGTTCTTTCAAAAAGTTCACCCGGAGCATCCGGGAAAGAAGTCTTTCTTTGCGTTCAAGGGTCGCCTGGCGATATTCGATTTGCTTCTCATTAACCATCCTCCGATGAAGCTCTTTAAAGATGACGAAAAGATCCTCGATGATCGTCGGCTTCAACAAATAATCCGCCGCCCCGAGCTTTAGCGCTTGCTTGGCATACTCAAAGTCATCATACCCGGAGAGTATAATGACTTTGACAAAGGGATATTTCTCTTTTACAGCTCCAAGGAGCTGTATGCCGTCCATAAACGGCATTCGGATATCGGTGAGAATGACATCGACGGGCCTTTCCTCCATGAAAGCAAGCGCTTCCAATCCGTGCGCGCCAACTCCGGCAATTTCATAGCCGATCGTCTGCCAATTCAGTGACGCAAGACCATCGCGTATTCCCGCTTCATCGTCCACGATAAAAATGGTGAACATAGCTGCACCCGCTTCTTGTTGAGAGTTAAATAGACATTATTCGACATTAATCGACATTTAGTTCTAGTTTAACCTTTAACAGCGCCCGCCGCAATACCATCCACCAAATACCTCTGCCCGAAGAAGAAAGCGGCAATCGTCGGGATCATGAACAGAATCGCCGCAGCCGAGCTAGGCTGCGCCAGTATGACATTCGGGTTGTCGGGCAGGTGATAGCCGATCGTGGCCATCGCTGTCGCTAGCGGATAATGCTCGTCCCTCAAAAACATGAAAGGCGTAATGAAGTCTCCCCAGGTCCCCTGGAATAACATAATCACGGTCGTCCAGGTTGCCGGCGTGGCCAAAGGCATGAATATGGTCGCGTACATTCTGAACGTAGAGCAGCCGTCGATCCGCGCCGCTTCTTCGAGCTCCTTCGGGACCGTGGAAAAGAACTGCCGGTACATAAATATAAAGAACGGCGCCCCGCCGATGCCCCACAGGAGCCACGGATAAAACGTATCAATAAAATTCATTTTATGGAACAAAATATAGGTGGGGATTTGCGTCACGATCCCGGGCAGCATCATCGTTGAAGTTATGATCACGAAGAGCAGCTTCTTCCCCGGGGCGCGCAGCCTTGCGAACGCAAATCCGGCCAGTGCGCTGGACAATGTCGTCAAAGGCACATAAATCGCGCAAATAATTAGCGAGTTTTTCAGATAGTCTGGAAACTCGATCGTAGTCACGGCCATCTTGTAATTTTCCCATTCGAATGCCGTCGGCAGAAGAGTCGACAGAGAATAGAGCGGATTTAGTGAATTAGCCATTGTGATAAATAGCGGATAGACGAAAATGATCGTCAGCACTGTGAGTATGCCATACACAACCACTCGAAGCAGCGGCTTATTGATTCCTGCATTAACCATCGTCACACCTCCTGATCGGTCTCATAATAGACCCAGAAACGGCTCGAGTAAAAGACCAGTACGGTCAGCAGCAGAATCGCGATGAATAAAACCCACATGAGCGCCAAGCCGTAACCGAAACGTTGAAACGCAAAGATTTGTTGGAAAGCATGTACCAGATATAAATAGTTTGGCTTGATCGGAGAATCCAGGAGCGTTTTGCCCGACAAGAGGATCGGCTGGATATAGATTTGGAGCGATCCGATGATACCCATAATTAAATTAAAGAACAGGATATGGGTCATTAGCGGTAAAGTTACGGTAAAAAACTTACGGACCGGACTTGCTCCGTCAATCTCTGCCGCTTCATACAAGTCGGCGGGAATCCCCTTCAAGCCCGCGAGATTGATGAGCAAACTGCCGCCCGCTCCCCATAACAGCATGACGATCAACGCAGTTGTCGCATATTCGTAACCGAGCCAGTTGATCGGCGGAAGCTGAAGCTTAGCGAACAGCGTATTAAGCAGCCCATCACTGGAAAAAATAAACTTCCACATCAATACGGTTGAAACGACCGGGACAACGGAAGGAATATAGAAAGCGGTTCTCCACCAGGAGAGCCCCTTGATCTTCAGGTTTAACAGGACAGCAAGAAACAGGCCGATAGCAAGGCTGATGGGGACGTTGATCGCCGTAACCAGCAGCGTGCGGCCGAGCGCATACATGGATTCAGAATCCAGGAATACCGTTTTGTAATTGCTAAAGCCTACAAACTTCAATTGGTTCATGTTAAATCCTGTAAAATTCGTAAAACTCAGATAAAGGCCGTACAGCAGCGGGAATAGCCCGAGAAAGATAAATATGATTAGCCAAGGTGATACGAAGGCGTAGAAAGTACCGTATTGTCTCCATTTTTTTGTTTGCAGCATGATTCTTCACTCCCATAAATAGAAAGGGAGAATGCCTTCTCCCTTTCCCTTCTTTTATCCGCAGCTTTTACTGCATGGCATTCATATTCTCCTGAATAATCAGGTTCGCGTTTTTCGTCAGTTCTTTCAAGGCGTCATCCAGATCCGCTTTGCCGAAATAGACCGGCGTCACGTATTTATCGAGAAGGGTTTGACCGTTAAGGAAGAACGGATTGCTTTCCAATGGAACGTTCGAGTACTTTAATTCTTCCTGAAGCTGGTTGTATACCCTTTTGTCGAAATCGGCTTGCTGCGGCATTAGCGGAAGCAGCGATTTAAGCGCCGGTACTCCCCAGCCGCCGGTTGCGCGGTTTTTCGCCGGAGTGCCCGCCATGATATACTCGAACACCTTCCAGGCCTGCTCTGGATACTTCGTGTTCTTGCTAATGATAAATCCGGTAGCTGCGCCCGTCGGCGACACTCGCTCACCATTCTCGGCAATAGGTGCAGGAAGCATGCCGAAATCGTCGAGGTGCGTCTTCATTTTCTCGTCGCCGCGAATCATGCCGGAGAACCAGTAACCTACCATGATCATGGCGGCTTTATTGTTCATAAACAAATCTCCGCCCCATGTAG
>DATJKM010000148.1:0-10901 GCA_035491515.1 Candidatus Udaeobacter sp.
TTATATTTACACGCCTTATAGCTGCTGATACGATGTTATTTGAAATCATTGTTGCATGTGTACAATTACTTCAATAACTGAGGCGGAGGGTTACTATGAATATTGCAAACGGAGTAAACATGCTGCCAATAGCAGCAGTCATGATGGGCCGGTTGGAAACGATTTACCCGACATTGATATGGGATAACGACACGGCGATCTTAGTGGATACCGGCTATCCGGGGCAGCTGCCATTAATAAAAGAACAGGTAGAGCGGGCCGGCGTTTCCTTTTCCAAGCTTAATAAAATTATAATCACTCACCAGGACCTCGACCATATAGGCAGTCTGCCTGCGGTCTTGCAGGAGCTGCCCCATAAGGCGGAGGTTCTCGCTGCTGAAAAAGAAGCTCCTTACATTCAAGGCGATAAGCGTCTGCTCAAATTAACACCTGAAGCTATCGGGCAAGCCGTAAACGCACTGCCGGCTGAGGTGCCGGAAGAATGGCGGGCCTCCTTCAGAAAGGTGCTGGAAAATCCGCCTAGCGCTAAAGTAGATGTCCTAATCGCTGATGGGCAGGAGCTTCCGTATTGCGGAGGAATTACCGTTATCGATACACCTGGACATACGCCCGGCCATATCAGTCTCTATCATAAAGCGAGTAAAACCTTAATCGCAGCTGATGCCTTAATCGTCGAAAACGATCAATTGCTCGGCCCAACGCCGCAATATTGTATCGACCATATGTTGGCGCAGCAGTCGCTCAAAAAATTTACCGAATTTGATATAGAAACCGTCATCTGTTTCCACGGCGGTTTATATACGGACCGTGTTAATGAACGCCTATTGGAGCTATGTAAGCTGAACGATTGAATACGATGCGTATCGGCTCGATTAGTACGTGCTAAGTATGCTAAACCGAATAGATAGAAGCCAGCTGCGCGGGATGCATTATTCGGACAGCTGCTGCACCGGAGCAAGCTAACGTGATGCGCTCCAATTCAGCAGCTCGTTCATGATTTGCTCCCTGCCGCTCGGCGCCCAGCTCATGCCGATCCAATTAGGGATTAACAAGGTTTGCTTTTTCCTGACAGCTTTAATCGCGTTCCAAGCATTCGTTTGCTGAATACGGACACACTTTTCTTCTTCCGCCTGCATGAAGTTATGCTTGTAAATAAACAAGAGATCCGTTTCGATGATCGGCATGCTGGTCAGAGAAAACTCATGATTGCGCTCGTTTAAAGGCACACAGCTGCCCGGCCTTAATCCAAGCTCGGCATAAAGAAGCTCGTTAAGCGGATGATTGACCATGCCTTGAACCCGTGCCTTCTGATTATACAACCGCAAAAGCGCCACACTTTCGTCGCCAATCGCGCTCGACAGCAATTGCCGGGCATAATTCGCTTGATTTTCCAAACGAACAAAACTTTGACGCGCCTCGCTTTCCCTACCGACAAGCTCAGCTATCCGCATATGGTTCTTCCGCCAATCGAGTGTAAAATCCAAAAAGACGGTAGGCGCAATCGCTGCCAGCTGCTCCCGAAGAAAATAATGCCTATTATCCCCGATAATGATATCCGGTGAGGCTAGGCGAAGCTCATCTAGCTGCGCTTGTATAAAGCTTTTGTTAAATTCCACCGTTTGCTCTTCATATTTAAAACCGTTCATCGCATAGGCACAGCTTGTTCCTAAAGAATGCAAATTTTCATGATAATGATAACAGGAAGCAACGGCGACCGACAGTTCCTTCCTCTTTATGAACAAAGTCGGAGTTACCCCAACCGCCCGTTTGAACAGTCTGCTGAAATAAAACTCGCTGCCAAATCCGACGCCATCCGAGACGCTCTTTACTGTTCGATCAGGCTGCGAGAGCTGTTCCTTTGCATGCTCAATTCGGATATGATTCAAAAATTCAACAGGAGATACACCCTTTTTCCGCTTAAAGCTTCTCGAATATGAGGTAGGCGTCAAGCCTGCGATTGCAGATAACGTTTCCAGATTCAACTTTTTATCGAAATGTTTGTACATATAAGCAATGCTCTGATCCATACCGCTGCTTGCTTCTTCTGCTTCCTCCATTTGCGTACCCGCTTCGACAAGAGCATTCAGCAAACTCTGAGCCTGCAGCTGAAGCGCAGCGGGCTGAGCCTGTATAGAGCGGCTATTTGCAAGCAACCGGGTGACATGCCCCATCAGCGTTGCCGCTTGCTCATGCTGAAGCTTGCCGGAAGGAATCAATGATGCAGCGGCATCCGCAGATGCTGCCGACCAATTTCCCCTCGTCCGACATACCGTCATTTGCCGGAATAGGATGAGGGTATATTGTGCCGATTCCGATTGCAGATCTATGTCCAGCCTAGTTCCGGGCTCGAAGAAAAACAGCTCGCCCGGATGAAACCGGAGCGAGCGTTCATTTATTTTCAGCAATCCGCTTCCTGCGGTAACCGCACATAGCACAAAAGCATCCTTGCCAATAACTTGCAAGGCATGCTGCTTCCGCAGCTTGCGCATATGGATCGAGGAGAGCAGCAAAAAAGGAAGCTCCCCTCCGGTAATCAGCCTCTGCATTTGCATAAAATCACCTTCTTCGTATAATCCAATCGTTCAACTGATAATGATTATCATCATTATAAGACGTAATGGTTTATTTGGAAAGTGTATGCGTCTCGAATACCGTCAGAAGTTTCTCGGCAGGTGTGCGCGCAATTCCAGGCGGAACCGCCTTGGCATAGCCGATATGCAGAACACCTACAATTTTTTCGCCGGGCTGGACGCCGAACGTTGCCCGAAACTTCGGATTATTATTGTAGTTGTTCGTTTTCCAAACAACGCCGAGGCCCTGCTCCCAAGCGGCCAGCTGAAAATTTTGAATAAGACAGCATACGGCAGCGTAATCCTCTTCCCACTCCTTGAACCTGGAATCTTCCTGCTGGACAATGACCAGATGGGCTGGCACATTCGCCAAATACTCGTACTTCTTCTCCCCATACTTGATGCGGTCATCAGCCGAATAGGTTTGTACCATCGCTTCCGCGAATGCCGTACGGCCCTCCCCCATAAACAGAAGGAAGCGCCAAGGCTGTCTGTTTCCGTGATTGGGCGCCCATATCGCCACGTTCAGCAGCTCCAGGATCAGCTCCCGTTCTACCGGTTCATCCTTAAATATGCGAATCGACCGTCTGTCTTTAATTAAATCCGCCATCGTTCTTGCACCATTGCGCTCATTACTATTCAATCGCTTCTACCTCCAGCCGCATTAGCTTTCATTTCGTCTTGCATAAAGCAAATAAATAAAGAAGGGCGCTCCGATAGCCGCCGTGAATACGCCTGCTGGCACATCAAGCGGGATAAAAGCTGTCCGTCCGATAAGGTCGGCAAGCATAACAATGATCGCACCGAGCAGAGCAGAAACAGGCATCACCCGTCTAAAATTAGCGCCTACCAGCTTACGCGCCATATGCGGCGCAAGCAATCCAACAAAGCCGATGGCGCCTCCAACCGAAACCGCTGAACCCGCCAATGCCACGCTGAACATCAGCAGAATGAACCGATTCAGCTGGACCCGGCTTCCGCTGCTCGTCGCGATATCGTCGCCAAGCTGCGCTATATTTACATGCCGCGTCATAAGCATCGTAAGAGGCAGAAGAATGGCTGTCCAAGGCAGCAGAAGCAGGACGTTCTCCCAATTGGCTGCATATACCGAGCCGGTTAACCATGTATAAGCCTGACCGGCATCATTCTTCGGATTGAACACGATCATCATCGTAGTGACTCCGGACATAAGCGCCGACATCCCAACCCCGATTAGTATCAGTCTCATTGAGGTGACGCCTCGTTTCCAGGCGAATACATATAAAACCAACGAGACAGCTCCCGCTCCTGCGAGCGCCGATACAGGCAGCCACCGTATGCTGACCGTTCCTGCAGCGAAGGTCAGAAAGGCAATAGCCGCCGCAGAGGCTCCTCCCGTAACGCCCAATATTTCAGGCGAAGCCATTGGATTGCGAACGACGCCTTGCAGAATGGAACCCGCCACCGCTAACGAAGCGCCTACCAGCAGAGCGGTTGTAATGCGCGGCAGACGGAGCATTTCAATAATCATCGTATGCGCTTCAGAGCCCTTGCCCGTAAAGCTTTGAATGACTTGAAAGGGTGAAATATACATGTCGCCCAAGCAAACGCTAATGATTGCAGTTGCAAAAAGGACTACAACGAGCAAATAAGCCGTTAATGATGTCTTCTTCACTTTGATAATCCCCTTCGAGCTATATACATAAAGAACGGAGCTCCAATGACAGCCGTCATAACACCTACCGGCATTTCCTCTGGAATCATAATGAAGCGGGCGCATATGTCGGCAGCGAGCAGCAGGATTGCGCCGCATACCGCACAATAAGGAATGAGCCAGCGGTGGTCGATACCCGCGATATACCGCGACAAGTGAGGCACAACGATACCGATGAATCCAATCGGACCTGCAATCGCGACCGAGCCTCCCGCCAGCACGACGACGATGGCACCTACCGCTATTTTCAGCAAATACGTCCGCTGCCCGAGACCTTTCGCCGTTTCCTCGCCCATCGTCAATATGTTCAGTCCCTTTGCCAGCAGCCATGCTGCAACCCAAGAGATTGCCATATACGGAAATATGATCCCCAGCATGTCAGGAGATCTTCCGGCTATCGTTCCCGTCAGCCAAAACAAAACCGTGCTCAGCCCTTGTTTGTCCAAAGCTAAAACACCTTGTGTAAAAGAAGCGAACAGGGCAGTCATAGCCGCTCCGGCCAAAATAATTTTCAAGGGCGTCAGACCGCCTCGTCCAGCCGATCCTAAAACATATACGATGACCGCAGCTATCGCTGCTCCAATAAACGATATCCACATCAATGCTTGCAAATTGGAAACAGAGAGCAGAACAGCAGCGAAAACGACAAAAAAACTTGCACCCGCATTAACCCCAAGAACGCTCGGCGAGGCGAGCGGATTACGGGTCAAAGTCTGCATAAGCGCCCCCGCGATAGCTAAGCTCGCGCCAATAGCGGCTGCAATTAGCGCTCTTGGTAATCGTGTCGTGCGGATAATTACCTGTTCCACCGATTCCTCGTCATAGCGGACAAGCGATTCCCATGCTGCCTTCCAGGTATAATTTTTTGCTCCAAAGAGAAGGCTCGCCACAAGGAAAATAAGGAGCAGTACAGCACCGGCTGCAAGACCGGCAGCTCTCCATCCGTTCGTTCGGGTAAAGCGCATGTTGACATTCTCCTTAGCAAGCGTAAAGGAATGAGCAAGCTGCTCATTCCCGGCACTGTATTATTCATAACGACTATTTCAGCTCAAAGTAATTGTACAGATCATCCAACATAGAGTTGGCCGCAAGCACTCCCGCGCTCAAATTCCACGTTACGACGTCCACCTTCAAATATTTGCCGTTTTTCACACCCTTCAAATTTTTCCACAGCGGATGCGACGTCCAGTCCGTCTGAGCAGCAGCTCTGCTCGGTTCATCCTCCTTGATTTGGGTGATATCAAAAATATAATCGCCATCCAATTGTTCCATCTGTTCCTTCGACGTCAAATTGACGACGGCCTTGCCTTCAACCATCTGAGCCTGCGGTCTTCCGATGCCAAGCTCCTTGAAAATCGTACCGGCAAAGCCTGTCGCATAGAAGCGAGCAGTGCCGTCCTTCTCAAACCGGACGACCGATACCTCCGTAGACGCCAACTTGTCGCCTGCCTTCTGTTTGAAATCAGCGACTCTCTGATCCCAATCGGCCAGCAGCTTATCCGCCTGCTCATCCATATACAATGCCTTAGCAGCAAGCTTCAGGTTTTCCTTCCAATCGAATACTTCTTCCGTAATAATAGTAGGCGCAATCGCCGAAAGTTGTGGATATATTTTCTCATCACGCGTTTTCGCACCGATAATCAAATCCGGCTTGAGCGCAATAATCGCCTCTATATTCGGTTGGTTCTCGTCGCCAAGGTTTTCGACTCCCGTCATTTCATCGCGCAAAAACTCGTACCACGGCTTCTGATCCCAAGATTCCACCGCGCCTACCGGCTTCACGCCCAGTGCAACAGAAATATCAACCATTCCGTTAAACAAAACGACGACGCGCTCCGGCTTCTTCTCTAGTGTAGCGGAGCCCATCGCGTGCTCGATCGTTCTAGATCCTTCTGCTGCATCGCCCGTCGCTGCCGGCGCCTCTGTCTCAGCAGCATTCGCTGTTCCCCCGCTATTTTTTGCCCCGTTTGATCCGTTCGATCCAGTTGTGCCGCAGCCTGCTATTGCAATAGAAAGCATGAGCACAAGTAACAATTTAAATCTTTTCATAATCTTCCTCCTGTAAAATGAATCAAAATGATAAAGCTTGTATTGATAATGATTATTGATATCAATAATACTAGCTATCTTTTGAATCATTGTACATGACTGATTTTATCCGTTTGACGCACTTATTTTGTCATACGTGCTAAATATACGAATCAACGCACGAATGCAGCAGGCCGATCAGTTCTTCGTTCATATATTCAAATTCGACCTTACCTCATGGCCGTCTGCGCCTTGGAAAATCGTTTCAGCCGTTAAGCTGCGCCACTTGTTTCTGCTGCAAATAAATAATAGATTAATTAAATTCACTCTCCTTAATAAGAACGAAACTGCTTCGGCGTTAGGCCGGTCAGTTTTTTGAATATTTTTGTAAAGTGGCTCTGATCATAAAAGTTAAGCCGCGTGCAAATCTCAGACAAGGAGAGCTCGGAGGCGGTCAGCAGCTTCTTCGCTTCCTCCACCTTTTCGCGCATGATATAACTGTGAACCGGAATTCCAACCTCTTTCTTAAACAGCTGCGATAAATAATTAGCATTTAACCGCACCTTTTCCGCAAGCGTAGTTACCGTTATATCCTCGTAAATATGGTTATAAATATATTGCCGGCACTCTGCGACCACTCTTGAATATTTCTCGGTCCGGCTTTGCTTCACCCGCTCGGCAAATGCGAACATCGCCTCTGTCCGGTGCTTTACGACGCTTTGAATGTCCGTTAACTCCTCCAAATGCTGAATGTACAAATCGCTCATCGTATAGGCGATCTCCGAATGGAGCCCGCCTTCTATCGCCGCTCGCGTCGCAAGCGTTATTCCGGCAATTGCAATATTTTTTTGGCTTCTTAAATAGCTGCTTTTGGACAAAATACCGAGCTTCTTAGGATCAAAGTTCACCAGCTCCCGCAGCTTCTCCGTCCTTCCCTCCTTAATGCTTTGAAAAAGCTGCTTTTCCGGCTCAATGTCATGATGAAGCGCTGTCGTTTCCCGTTGATCGGATAAATTTCTGTCTATATAATGCTCAAACCGCACATGCTCATCTTCTGATAAAAGCGCTCTGTGATGGAGAACATCCAGCGTATTAAGCTCTTTGCCGTAAATAAGGTAATACAATAGAACGCTTGCATGCAGCAGCTTAAACCCGCTAATGATCGGCAATGAACGATAATAATCACGCGCAGCATCCTTCAGGTTGGCCGGCACCTTATAATCGTTCAAAATTCCCGTGACCGCTTCAGGGGAAATATCTGAATACGCAGACGGCCCAAAAACGACATAGCCTGCCCGCATCTCCTCCCGCTCTATACGGACAATGACATAGTTCTCCAGCTCGTTCCGGCTCTGTATAAGCGGATAATTGTGCTCAGCAGACTCAATATTTAGATGAACTAACGATTCCTGAAGGGTTGAATAGAGCGGATTAGCTGTGTGTGCATCACCGCCTGAACCAGATAGCAGCTCCAGCTGAGCATTTACAAATTGAGCCTTGACCTGAAAGTTGTTATACATCAGCCTGCATATCGTGGCGATTTGCTCATCCGACGCAGCATGCTCCATCACTAGCTCTCCTCCCGTTCACAGCATTTTATGGCATTGATATCACATAAAGAATTTATACTATTTATCTATGTATTTTACCATAACTCCTCTTTTCTATCGTTTAAAATAAGCTTACACCAACAATGAAAGCGTTATTAATAGGTTGAAGGGAGCTAGTACGATGACTAGAAATATTAAGCAAATCGTATCACAACTGACACTCGAGGAAAAAGCCGGGCTATGCTCAGGCCTTAACTTCTGGCATACGAAGGGCGTAGAAAGACTCGGCATCCCGTCCGTTATGGTAACGGACGGACCGCATGGTCTCCGCAAGCAAAGCGGAAGCAGCGATCATCTCGGACTGCTCGACAGCGTTCCGGCAACATGCTTTCCTTCTGCGGCGGGACTTGCCTGCTCGTGGGACGTTCAGCTCGTGAACGAGGTCGGTGTGGCGCTCGGCGAGGAATGCCAGGCGGAGGACGTAGCGGTTCTGCTCGGGCCTGGAGCCAACATTAAACGGTCGCCGCTATGCGGAAGAAACTTTGAATATTTTTCAGAGGACCCTTATTTATCCTCAGAGATGGCCGCTGCCCATATCAACGGCGTTCAGAGCCAAGGCATCGGTACCTCGCTCAAGCATTTCGCTGTTAATAACCAGGAGCATCGCCGCATGACGACCGATGCGATCGTGGATGAGCGTACGCTGCGGGAAATTTATTTGGCCAGCTTCGAAGGGGCGGTTATCAAAGGCCAGCCTTGGACGGTCATGTCCTCCTACAATCAAGTGAACGGAGCATTCGCCTCCGAGAACAGCCGCCTTCTTACCGAAATATTGAAGGAAGAGTGGGGGCATGAAGGTTTTGTCGTATCTGACTGGGGCGCAGTCAATGAGCGTGTCGCCGGCTTAGCGGCAGGCCTTGAGCTGGAGATGCCGTCCAGCAACGGTGCGGGAGACCGTAAAATCGTAGAAGCCGTCCAGAATGGCAATTTGTCGGAAGAAGCGCTTAACAATGCAGTGGAACGGATTTTGACGGTCGTATTTAAAGCAGTCGATAACAAGAAAGAGAACGCGGTATATGATGCGGATGCCCATCATCAGCTGGCAGCGAAAGTAGCGGCTGAGAGCATGGTGCTGCTGAAGAACGAGCAAGCCATACTGCCGCTTTCGAAGAGCGGCTCGATCGCTGTTATCGGCGCCTTCGCTAATGCGCCGAGGTACCAAGGCGGCGGCAGCTCCCATATTAAGCCTACGAAACTCGATAACACGCTGGCGGAAATTACGCGCACAGCCGGAGCAGCGGCGCAAGTATCCTATGCGCAGGGCTATCGTCTCGACAACGATGACCACGATGAACAGCTGCTTCAAGAAGCGAAGGATAAGGCCGGTACTGCCGATGTAGCCGTATTGTTCATCGGCTTGCCCGATCGCTATGAGTCGGAAGGTTATGATCGCCAGCATCTGAACATTCCGGGCAACCAGCTTGCGCTTATTGAAGCGGTAGCGGAAGTGCAGAGCAACCTCGTCGTTGTGCTGAGCAACGGTTCACCGATCGTAATGCCATGGCTTGGCAAAGCCAAAGCGGTGCTTGAAGGCTACTTGGGCGGTCAAGCTGTCGGCGGCGCGATCGCAGCTCTATTATTTGGAGATGCCAATCCGTCGGGCAAGCTGGCCGAGACGTTTCCGGTTAAGCTCAGCGATAATCCTTCGTTCTTGAACTTCCCGGGCGAAGGCGACAAAGTCGAATACAAGGAAGGCGTGTTTGTCGGCTACCGCTATTACGATACGAAGGAAATCGAGCCGCTCTTCCCTTTCGGCTTCGGACTCAGCTATACGACCTTCGCCTATCGTAATCTGAAAGTCAGCCAAACGGAGCTTACGGATCAAGATACCGTTACTGTCAGCGTAGATGTACGGAATACAGGCGCTGTTACGGGCAAAGAAATCGTACAGCTTTACGTGAGGGATTCGGTCAGCACCGTTAACCGTCCATCCAAAGAGCTGAAAGGCTTCGCCAAGATTGAGCTGCAGCCGGGCGAGCAGCAGACGGTAACTTTTGAACTGGGCAAACGTGCTTTCGCCTATTATAATGTCGATTTGAAAGATTGGCATGTAGAGACAGGCGAGTTCGAAATTTTAGTAGGCGCTTCTTCGCGTGATATCGCAGAAAGCGTATTGGTGAATGTACAATCTACCGTAAGTAACCGCAAGCCGGTAACATTGAATACAACGTTCGGGGATTTGCTGAGCGACCCGGAGCGCGCAATCATCGCTAATGGAATGCTTCAGAAATTTGCTGAGGGCAGCGGCATGATGAGCTCTCTTATGGACGACGCTCCGGAGATGATGACGGCCATGCTGAACTATATGCCGCTTCGGGCGATTGGCATGTTCAGCCAAGGCTCCGTTTCAGAGGAAGCGACCCTGCGTATCATAGCGCAGATGAATGAAGTAAAATAACGGTAAATAATCATAGCAGTACTCCAAATAAGCTGCCCCAGCAGGTCATGTTAGACTTGCTTGGACAGCTTTTTCTCTATAACTAGCTTTGACTGCGAGACCAGCTTTGGATATCGCCGATGATCGAGCGTGGAGAAGTGCTATCGTCAATCTTTAATCGCAGCGCAATCTGTTCCTTGTACAGCTCTAACTCAAACAATTGCTCTATATGATAGACGCCGCGCGGCAGCTTGCTGCCATACATCCTCTCAACTACCGCAATTGCCGTCTTAGCTGTTATTTCAGCTTCCTTAACGCCTTGAATCCCAAACTCGACCACTGCATCAGCCCCTGCTTTCTTCCCGTACCCTGCGATCTTCACCGCATAGCGGGCAGAGCCGACTCTAAGCTTTCCAAAAGCATCAATCGCCAGCTTTCTAATACGTTCTGCTCCTAACAAGCGATCGCGAAGCCTATTCCATTCAACAGCGCCATGAACCCGGTAACCGTTCGAGAATCAAAGCATAATCGCGTAGATACAGTTGGAATCCCGAGCGTACGGGGGAGCGTCATTTGATCAGAGAAAGGAAAGCGATACGCTGTCCTCTTCCCTAGTTCAGCGC
>DATJKM010000149.1:0-13459 GCA_035491515.1 Candidatus Udaeobacter sp.
AAAGGCTTACTCACGTCAATTACTGGCGCAAATAAGCCTCTTATAAGATTAGGCCGGTGTATGATGCTTACGGCCTGGAATTTCACCGGTCGCTTCAAACACGCGTACGATTTCGTCAATTTCCTTCTTAAGCTCGTTCAAAAGCTCTGCTTCCGGTACTTTACGAATCATTTCTCCGTAACGGAACAGCATGCCTTCTCCTCTAGCTCCTGCGATACCGATATCCGCCTCGCGAGCCTCGCCAGGGCCGTTAACGGCACAGCCGAGCACGGAAACTTTAATCGGCACTTTAATTTTGGCAATATAATCCTCAACTTCATTGGCAATGGAGAACAGATCGATATCCAGGCGGCCGCATGTCGGACATGAAACCAGTGTCGCCGCATTCGTAATAAGCCCGAATGTTTTCAGCAGCTCGCGAGCGACTTTAACCTCTTCAACCGGGTCAGCGCTAAGGCTGATCCGTACCGTATTGCCGATTCCAAGCGCCAGCAATGCGCCGATGCCTGCCGAGCTTTTGATGGTGCCGGTATGCAGCGTGCCTGCTTCCGTAATGCCAAGATGCAAGGGATACTTGATTTTTTCTGCCGCCATACTGTATGCGGCAATCGCCATCGGCACATCGGACGCTTTCAGCGAAACAATAATGTCGTGGAAATCAAGCTCCTCCAAAATACCGATATGAAAGAGTGCGCTCTCGACCATGGCTTCCGGTGTCGGATAACCATACTTCTCCAGCAAATGGTTTTCCAATGAGCCGGCATTAACGCCTATCCGAATCGGAATCCCCTTGTCCTTGCAGGCCTTTACGACCGCTTCCACCTTTTCGCGGCGGCCGATATTGCCTGGATTAATCCGAACCTTGTCCACGCCGTTCTCGATGGCAAGCAGCGCTAGACGATAGTCAAAATGAATGTCCGCAACAAGCGGAATATGAATGCGCTTCTTAATCTCTTTAATCGCATCTGCGGCTTCCTTGTTATTAACCGTTACCCGGACAACCTGGCAGCCTGCTTCCTCAAGGCGCAATATTTCCGCGACTGTCGCTTCCACATCCGCAGTCTTCGTCGTACACATACTTTGAATAATAACTTCGTTACTGCCGCCAATCGTAAGATCACCGACTTTAACCGCTACCGTATCTTGACGTAAGTACATAAGCTTATCTCTCCCATGAACGTCAAAGTCCACCCTTTGACTGGCGGCAAAAAATAACCGCACGGCTGGGTGGAAACAATGACGGTAGTCAAGCGTAAACGGCTGTAGCCGTCAAATGGCGGCAGAGCTCGTTTCGCGGTGAAAATATAAGCTGCGCCAAAAGCGCAAGCTTATATTTTCTTATCGTTGAACGCTAGTTTATGCGCTCTCTTCTTTCTTCTTACTCTTCTTAGCAGTAAGCTCAGGCATAATTTTTTCTTGAACCGTTTGTTCGGTTATCAAGCAAGTACTAAGGTCATCGCGTGACGGCACCTCGTACATAACTTCAAGCATGATGCTTTCGATAATCGCACGTAAACCGCGGGCGCCTGTGTTCCGCTTGATTGCTTCCTTCGCAATGGCATCAAGTGCAGCCGGCTCGAAATCAAGCTTCACGTTGTCCATCTCAAGTAATTTTTGATACTGCTTCACAAGGGCGTTTTTCGGTTCGGACAAAATCCGAACGAGTGCCGGCTCATCAAGCGGCTCGAGAGTCGAAATGATTGGAAGACGTCCAACAAACTCCGGAATAAGCCCGAATTTCAGCAGATCCTCTGGCAATACCATTGTTAGATATTCGCCAGCTTTCAAATCCTTCTGCAATTCGCCTGTGGAGCTGAAGCCGATAACCTTCTTACCGATACGACGCTTGATCAAAGACTCAAGCCCGTCGAACGCGCCGCCGCAAATGAACAAAATGTTCGTCGTATCAATTTGAATGAACTCTTGGTGCGGATGCTTACGTCCACCTTGCGGAGGAACGGATGCAACGGTACCTTCTAATATTTTTAGAAGCGCTTGTTGAACGCCCTCGCCCGACACGTCGCGCGTAATAGAAGGGTTTTCCGATTTGCGGGCCACTTTATCGATCTCATCGATATAAATGATGCCGCGCTCCGCTTTTTCTACATCGTAATCGGCAGCCTGAATCAGCTTGAGCAAAATGTTCTCAACGTCCTCGCCGACATAGCCCGCTTCCGTAAGCGAGGTTGCATCAGCGATAGCAAAAGGAACGTTCAAAATTTTCGCCATCGTTTGAGCAAGCAATGTTTTACCGGAGCCCGTAGGACCTAACAGCAAAATATTACTCTTCTGCAATTCGACGTCTTCAATTTTGCTTCCGGAATTAATCCGTTTGTAATGGTTATATACCGCTACAGACAACGATTTTTTTGCAAATTCTTGACCGATGACATACGAGTCCAAAATGGCGCGGATATCTTTCGGTTTTGGAATATCCTTAAGATCAAGCTCTTCCTCATTGCCGAGTTCTTCCTCAACAATTTCGGTACACAATTCAATACACTCATCGCATATATAGACACCGGGACCGGCAACCAATTTACGTACTTGATCCTGCGATTTGCCGCAGAACGAACATTTCAATTGGCCTTTTTCGTCGTTGAATTTAAACATGTTATCACCCCTTCGATTAAATCGTCGATACCGGTGCAGTAATCACCTTGTCAATCAAACCGTAGGCAAGAGCCTCTTCCGCGCTCATGAAATTGTCACGGTCGGTATCGCGGTCGATTTTTTCATAGGGCTGTCCGGTGCGATCTACGTAAATTTGATTTAGCTTTTGTTTCGTTTTCAAAATCCAATCCGCATGAATTTTGATATCAGAAGCTTGACCGCTTATGCCGCCAAGTGGCTGGTGAATCATTACCTCAGCATTAGGAAGCGCAAAGCGCTTGCCTTTCGCACCCGCTGTTAGCAGAAGCGAGCCCATGCTTGCTGCCATGCCCATGCAAATCGTGGACACCTCAGGCTTAATATATTGCATCGTATCAAAAATACCCATTCCCGCAGTCACGGAGCCGCCGGGAGAGTTGATGTACAAATGAATGTCTTTCTCCGGATCGTCGGCCGCCAGAAACAGCAGCTGTGCAATGATGGAGTTTGCTACATCATCATCGATTGCGCTCCCAAGGAAAATAATACGGTCCTTCAGCAAACGGGAGTAAATATCGTAAGAACGTTCCCCGCGATTCGTTTGTTCGACTACGATCGGTACCAGATTCATGCGACCAACCTCTTTTCGTTTATGACTTTTGTTACTTACTTATTGTAACACGTCGTCGTAGTGATGTCATTTTTCCGATAATACAGTATACGACGACGGCCGTTCGATATGTACGGAGATTAGCCTCCATGGCAAGCACATTTTCATATGTAGGGTCAAAATAAGGCACGTACCAATGACGTGCCTTATCTTGAGACAAACGTTTTATTTAATTTTGCTTATGTGAGCGATTAAACCGTTTTGCTGTTTTCAAGCAAGAACTTGATAGTTTTGCGAAGCGCGATATCTTCTTGCAGGCTGTTTAGGTTGCCGTTTTTCGTGAAAATCTCACGAAGCTCCTCGGCAGGACGGTTGTACGCTTTGGAAAGCTTCTCAAGCTCTTCGTTCAAATCTTCGTCATTTGCAACAATTCCTTCAGCTTTAGCGATTGCGTCAAGCACAAGGTTGTTGCGAACGCGTTTCTCAGCATCTCCGCGCATTTGATCGCGAAGTACGGATTCGTTTTGACCGGAGAATTGGAAGTACAGCTCCATGTTCATGCCTTGCATTTTGAGACGGTTTTCGAAATCCTTGATCATGTAGTCCGTTTCAGAAACGATCATCGGCTCAGGAATTTCAACTTCCGCTGCTGCAGTAGCTTTATCAACAACTGCTGTTTCGCGAGCTTGCTCAGCTTCTTGGTCTTTGCGCACTTTCAGTTTGCTTACGAGATCCTGCTTGTACTCTTCAAGCGTATCGAACTCGCTAACGTCTTTGGCAAACTCATCGTCAAGAGCTGGAAGCGTTTTGCGTTTGATTTCGTGCAGCTTCACTTTGAACACAGCAGGCTTGCCTGCAAGCTGCTCTGCGTGGTAGCTTTCAGGGAACGTTACTTCAACGTCCTTGAAATCGCCGATTTGCATACCGACAACTTGCGCCTCGAAGCCTGGGATGAAGGAATTCGAACCAAGCTCAAGCGAATAACGCTCGCTTGCTCCGCCTTCGAATTGTTCGCCGTCTACATAACCGTCGAAATCGATAACCGTGATGTCGCCGTTCTCTGCAGCGCCTTCTTCAACAACAGAAAGCTCAGCATGACGCTGCTGCAAACGCTCCAGCTCAGCTGCAACTTCCTCTTCCGTCACTTCGGATGCGACCGCTTCAACTTCCAAACCTTTGTAATCGCCAAGCGTTACTTCAGGCTTAACGATAACTTTTGCTTTGAATTTGAAAGTTTCGCCTTTTGCGAACTGCTCAACATCAATCTCAGGACGGTCAACCGGCTCAAGATTATTTTCTTTCACTGCATCGGAATAAGCATCCGGCAACAGAATGTCAATTGCATCCTGGTACAGGCTCTCAATTCCAAAACGGGATTCGAAAATGCCGCGCGGCACTTTACCTTTACGGAATCCAGGTACGTTTACTTTTTGAACCACTTTCTTAAATGCCTGATCAAGAGCACCAGCGACTTTCTCCGCTTCTACCTCCACGTCGATTGACACGATGTTCTTGTCTATTTTTTCCCATGTTGCTTTCATTTTATGCCTTCCCCTCCGAAAAATGCTCATGCATCTGTAGTTATCACGTTTCATAAACCATTCTATTATAAACAAGCTGGGCCAGATTATCAAGACTCTGGTTCGTCCTCCTGAGATTGCTGCAGTACAGCAACCTGTCTTAAAGCCTTGCACGCTTGCTCATAACGGAATCTTAGTCCTTCGGTAATGCCGTATGTATCACGAATATCGTCATCGTTCGCCGAGCCGTAAACGGTTAGAAGCAGCGTCAAATGCAGTGCAGCCGCAAAGTAATCAACCGTATCCTCGTCTTCCCTCAGCATCCAATGATAAGCTGCCGTACCATACAAAAACTGCAAGCTTTCCTTCCATAACTCTCTGGCAAAATGCGGCAATGTTGGATCATCAACCTCAGCAACCTGCTCCGTCCGCTCTAAAATCCGATTAACCGGCGAAGGGAAATCATCCATTGAAAGAGGCGTAGCTTCCAGTATGAGCTCTACGGTCTCCCCCAATCTCTCCAGGGCTAGCGGTCCGGTGGCGCCTCGCTTGCGCAAGCATTGGAGCGCCTTAAACTGAACGACAGGGTGTACCTGGCTAGTTACCAGCCATTTCTTGATGGAATCATTCAAATCAGGAGATTGGATATAAACAGCGCGTTCAAGGGCAAGTATTTGCTGATCGATCATCGGATGATTTTGCATGATGTAGAGCACTTGATTCACATAAGCCTCATCCTGGTCGGGAGGATTTAGAAGCTGCTCGCGCATTGTCGCCTCGTCGTCTTCCTTCTCTTGCTTGGCTAAAATAAATCCCGTACCGTCTTCACCATTTCCGTCTTCGGGAAAGGCCATGTCGAGCCATGTCAGAAGACTGTCCCACTCTTCATAATGGCGCGCATCCTCGCCCTGGCATTGCAGCAAAAAGCGCAGCAATTCCTTGGCCTCCCCGTATTGCTCCGCTTCTAGCATACGGGTTAACTGTACCTGATAATGGTCCAGCATGCTAGGGAACAAATAAACGTTATCCTTGTTGTCGCCTTGTGTGTCGTTGGGAGTTGTAATGATAACACCGCCTTATGGTCACGCCGTTTGATCATTCATTCAATCTTGCGTCCAATTATACCATGTACAAACAAAAGAAAAAACAAATGAAGTATGCCAACAACTCATAAACCATATTTTAGATTAAATAGACTAATAAATTAAAAATGTGCTTGCAATAATACAATACCATGTGTTATATTATTTCTTGTGTCCCGGTAGCTCAGCTGGATAGAGCAACGCCCTTCTAAGGCGTCGGTCGGGAGTTCGAATCTCTTCCGGGACGCCATTTATTTTCCACAAACAAAGCTAATGTTATTACATAAGCCTCCTTCAATTATTAAATTCGAAGGAGGTTTTTTTCGTCTAGTTAAGATCTGTCTGGGTGCTATATATAATATCATATTTATCTCCAGACCATCCGCTAAGCAAGAAAAGGCGGAATGCTCCCAGTACTTCATCGGGGTTAGTTGAACGAGAACATGCTGTCCGGCAGGAATGGCTGAAATGAGGTTCATTTCATCGAACTAATTCGCAGCAGGTTTGAGCAAAGCCCGATTTAAGTTTACATCATCGCATTAATTGCTTATTTTTGAGTGGCGAAAGAAAAAATAATGGGTTTAGTTTCGCAAAATCGAACTATTCGGTTATTCAAACTTTATATCGCTCAATTAAGTTGACGAAATGTAATTAAATCAATTAAGTTGACGGAGTGTAATAAAATCGAAAGACCCAGCTTGTTTGAAGGCTATCTCTCACTCTTCGGTCAGCTATATAAGTTGAACTAAAGATTGAGTGTAAGCAGAGTCGCACATAGGAATAAACTCTCTTTGTTGAGTTTGACGATGGGTTTGAGCCGCGTATAGCAGGATTTTCTCATTCTAATTTAGTTGTAAATGATCGATGAATGCAACTCCTGCTTTAAGCTGCCTCGAACTACCATCAATTGAATCGCTATCCTGTAAAATCGCAATAACTTATCCCTTATTTGCGACAAATCCTGCTCTATCCTGCACATTTGCAATAAAAAGCTGCAATTTTCGGCTTTTGGATGAAATGTAGGTCTCTGTGTTGTACAAAATACAATATAGGGATCTCGTTTCAATGAAAACGGTCTTCTGTCCTGTGAAAATACAATATAGGGATTTATACTGATCGATAGCACGCGATGACCCGACCGAGAAGAATGAAATTCTTTCGTTCAACTTATATAGCTAACGATACACGGCTCTATCTACGCCTAAAAGGGCTGTCTCAGGTCATTGACCTTATGAGACAGCCCTTTTCGCCTTGCCGGCTTACCGGCTTACAATCGCTTCCATAGGAACAGGGATATGCCCGTAATTGGGCTTCGCGCCCCCTGCTGCCCCGCACCATTGAACAGCGTTGGCAATAACCCGCATCACATCCGCATGGTGATAAGTTGGATAAGTTTCGTGGCCCGGCCGGAAATAGAACACCTTTCCTTGCCCTCTAAAGTAGGTGCAGCCGCTGCGGAATACTTCTCCGCCTTCAAACCAACTGACGAATACGAGCTCATCGGGAGTCGGGATATCAAAATGCTCGCCGTACATCTCTTCCTGTTCTAGCTCGATATATTCGCCGATCCCGGCAGCGATCGGATGAGCCGGGTTCACGACCCAAAGCCGCTCCTTCTCGTCCGCCTCGCGCCATTTCAATGCGCAGCTGGTACCCATGAGCTTTTTAAATATTTTCGAATAATGGCCGGAATGAAGAACAATAAGTCCCATGCCCTGCAGAACGCGTTCATGCACCTTCTCGACAATTTGGTCATCTACCTCGTCATGCGCCATATGCCCCCACCAGATCAATACATCCGTATTGTTCAATGTCTGCTCGTCAAGCCCATGCTGCGGTTCATCCAGCGTCGCGCCTTTCGTATCATAGCCGCTGTCCGCCAAGGAACGTGCGATTACGGCATGAATGCCTTCCGGATATATGGCCTTAGCTTTTTCATTCGTCCGTTCATGACGATATTCATTCCATACGGTAACGCGAGTTTTCATCTATCTTTCTCCTCCTGCTGCTGCGAGTTGATTGGAACGGAATTGCTCTAAGGATACTGTCCGTTTGTTTATTGCAGCCTGATAAATAGCTTCAAGCACTTCTTGATTGGCATAGCCGTCTACAATCGTAGGAAGCTCCTCGCGTACATGGCCGCGCAACATATCGAAGAAATCCTGCATTTGGGTAAGCTCGTATTTGGACGGCACCCTCTGCACTTCTGTCACAACGGAGGCTTGATGTTCCTCATTGGGGTGAATCCACGTTAATTCATTCCCCCGCTCACAGCCTACCGATATCGTTCCCAGCTCGCCGTAAATCGTCAATTCTAGCTGGTTTCCTGAACCGTATGCATTTCTTGACGTTTGGAAAACCCCTGTTACCTGCGGATCAAGCGTCGCCAGAAAACCGGTGAAATCATCTACATCTACCGTACCCTCAGCACCTGTAGCAGGGTCGCGCCGGCTTGTAATAAATGTCTTCATATGTGCCGACACTTCATCAAATTCACCAATCATAAACCGGGCCGCATCGACCATATGGGAGCCGAGATCGGCAAGTGCGCCGGTGCCTGTAATTTCGCTGCGATAGCGCCAATTCATCGGCGTATCGTACACCGGAACCCCCCATGACTGTAAATATTGGACGAAAACATGCCTAATCTGTCCCAGCTTTCCTTGCTTAATCAAATCACGTGCATAGCGGAAGGAAGGCACATAGCGATAGGAGAAGCCGACCATTGATGGAATTGGATTAGCAAGATATAGCTGATTCAGCTCGCAGGCTTCTTCGTATGTGCGGGTGAAAGGCTTCTCCGTCATGATGGCTTTTCCCTGCTGCAAACAGCATTTCACGATCCCGAAATGAACATCATTCGGCGTAATGGATAGTACAGCATCCACCTCCTCGCAAGCGATCAAATCCGGATATTGCTCAAATCTGCGCTCGGCAGAGATGCCTAATTTGTCGCCGGCCCGGTTTACAGCCTCACTTGCCGAATCACACAGAGCGGTAATGCGCACCCCTTCCAAGCGGGACATATTTTCCATATGCGAATTTGCCATGCCGCCCATTCCGATAATGCCAACTCTTATTTCTTTCATATGATTTCTCTCCATTTCCGGTATAAGTGCTATTTGTTGTTTGCTTTCGCCCAAATGTCCAGCTGTCTTTGCTTCTCCGCAATAATTTTATCCATCCCTGCCGCTTTCATTTTCTCAATGAATACGGGAATATGCTCTTCAGGATCGACAGAACCTGTTACAATGACGTTTTTGTATTCTTTCTCCACGTTGCTGGTTGCCGCAATCTCCGTTTTGACAGGCTCAGCATTAAATGTAAAGCCTAATGCGCGGGATTTCTCGGCGCTCTCGTTATAGTCCAAATACGATTGCCATTTGTTCGGATCCTCATTCGCCCAAATATGAATCAATGGAAGATTGCCAAGCATCCAGTTTCGAGAAGGCGGGTAGCCGGTATTGCTGCCATCTACACCTTCTGGAAAATCAATGATGTTATCCGATTTTTTGACATAATGCGTGCCTTCAATCCCGTTAATGAGCAGATTCATAAGATCGCTGTCTGTAAACAAGAGATTAACGAACATCATTGCCCGCTCCGGATTTTTTGAGGTGCGCGAAATCGCAAGCACGGCACTTGTTGCATCCGTTGTGCTCGTAAATGGCGACATTAACTGAATTTCCACCAATTCTGTCCCTTGCGAACGGGAGTTTTCCAGGTTGGAGCCCGGCTTGAACGAACCGGTTTGGGCAAACGCTTTGCCTGAGCCTAAAGCTTTGCCGACATCTTGCAGCGTAGCCGCATCTTTATTGATGTAGCCTGCCAAATACCATTTGCGCATCAGCTTTGCGTATTCCATATATTTCGGATCTTCGATTTTACTAATGACTTTCAGCCCTTCGCCGGTGCGGAGAAGCTCTCCAGGACCGTCGCCCAGCAAATCGTAATAACCGTAATCTAGAATGGCCGCGTTCGGGGAAGCCCCTCCGTTCACGATAAACGGCGTGACGCCCGGTTCATTGTCTTTAATGGTTTTCAGCAGCGGCTCCAAATCCGCCAGTTCTTTTACTTCCGACAGGTCGAACTTATATTTGTCCACCAGATCCTTGCGCAATATCAAGCCTTTGTCAGCCGCAAATTCCTTGTTAGCAACCATTCCGTACAATTTGCCGTCTACTTTGGCAGCATTGACGATTTCCGGATCGATCGTATCTAGGAAAGCTCCGCCATACTTTTTCACCAAATCGTCCAAAGGCAGAAATTGACCTTTTCCGACCTGCTGCGAGAATCCGTTCCAGCCTGCCGAGAAGATAAGATCAAACGCTTCGTTGGATGTAAACATTAGGTTCGTCTTATCTCCCCATGCACTCCAATCGATCGAACGGATTTCAAGCGTCGCATTGATTTTCTCTTTCAAAATCGCATTTACCTTATCCAAAACGAGCTGTTCATCTTTAGGCTGCGAGCCCGGAAGCACAAGAACAATTTTGTACGGATCAAGCTTCTTCTCTGCCGCTTCGCCGTTGTTAGCGTTTGCCGCTTCGCCCTTATTATTGCCGCTTACATCAGGAGCGTTCGAATTGCCGCAGCCAGACGCAATGAGTGAAATCATAAGCACCATGAGCAGCCAAACGTATTGACCCTTTCTTTGTTTCATCGTGATACCCCTCCTAATATGGTTAATGATCATATCTATACTAAACTGGCCCGTTTGCTCCAGAATTAGCCTTTCACAGCACCAACCGTCATCCCTTGCACAATATAGCGTTGGAAGAACGGATACGCGAGCACGATCGGCCCAAGTCCGACAACCGCCATTGCCATCCTGACCGTTTCCGTCGGAACGCTCGCCAGCAATTGCGATTGAAGCGCGCCGGTCGTCTGATTCAGCACGACTTGAATGTCTGTTAATGTTTTGTTCAATAAATACTGGATGCTGTACATATCAATATCATTAATATAGATCAAGCTGTTGTACCAATCGTTCCAGTAGGCTAGCGTCATAAACAAACCAATCGTCGCCATGACGGGCAGAGACAGCCGCAGGACGATTTGAAAAAAGATACGCAGCTCGCCTGCTCCATCCATCGAAGCCGATTCAATAACCTCCGGCGGAATCGTCGTAGTGAAGAACGTTCGCATAATGAGTACGTTGAACCCCCCGATCAGAAGGTTTGGTACAATTAACGCCAGCAGCGTATTATTGATATTCAGCACGTTCGTGTAAACCAAATACCAAGGTACAAGTCCCCCATTAAAGAGCATCGTGAAAAACACGTAGAAGGTCAGCGCTTTCCGCAGCGGGAAATCTTTGCGCGAGATCGGATAAGCGAAGAGCGCCGTGAGCAGCAGTCCGCAAACCGTGCCTATGACCGTCACGAATATCGTTACCCCGTAAGCATTTATAATTGTCGAAGAATCATAGAACAGGTAAACGTATGCGCTGAAATCGATTATTTCAGGAAAGAAGGAGTAACCATTGCGCAGAAGCGATTTTTCCTCCGTAATAGATACCATGAATATTAGCAGCAATGGAAATACCGTCGCCGCGACGTACAAAACGAAAAACAGATGGATGATAAACTGCGGGCTCCTTTTTAGTAACGTCATTGCCTTGTTCCCCCTAGCCTAAAATAACGCGTGATCGCTGTTTATTTTTCTGACGATGTAATTAACGCCGAAGATGACCAGAAATCCGAGCACCGATTGATACAAGCCGGCCGCTGAAGCCATCCCGACGTCCCCCATCTGCATCAAGGCACGATACACATAGGTGTCAATCACATCCGTAGTGGACATTAACGCCCCCGAATTCATCGGTACCTGATAAAACAGCCCGAAATCCGCATTGAAAATTTTGCCCACCTGCAGCAGCGTCATAATCATGATGACAGGCATAAGAAGCGGAACGGTAATCGAACGCACCTGCTGCCATTTGCTTGCCCCGTCCAGCGTTGCCGCTTCGTAATATTCGGTGTCTATACCGACGATAGCCGCCAAATAAATAATGCTGAAATACCCGACGCTTTTCCACACGTTTACGATCGTCAAAATGTAAGGCCAATACTTCGGCTCGCTGTACCAGGTAATAGCATTAATCCCTAGCGGTTCAAGGATTAACTTGTTAATAAATCCGTACTCCACGCTCAGAAAACTAAAAGCAAGGTAACTGACAATGACTGCCGAGAGCAAATAGGGAAGCAAAATGATGCTTTGATAGAACCGCGACATCAGCTTTTTTTTCAGCTCATTCAGCAAGATGGAAACTCCGACGCCTAGTATAACGTTAATGAGAATAAATAATGCGTTGTAGAGCACCGTATTGCGCGTAATCAGGTAAGCCCTGTCCGTCCGAAACAGAAACTCGAAATTTTTAAAGCCGACCCATTCACTGCCAAGTATGCCCTGCGCGTAATTTAAATCTTTAAATGCGATAATGATTCCGAACATCGGCAAATAATTGTTGATGAGAAAATACAAAATGCCCGGCACCGTCATCAGCAGCAAAATGTGATGCTTTCTCAGCTTCTTCCAGAAGGATGCCCTGCTGTTTCCTGTCATAATGGCTTTCAATATGCATCGCTCCAAATCGTTGTTTACTATAGAGCAATCATATCTTGTTCCCTGCATTCGACCTACCTCTTAAATGACTTGATCGATACGGATTGTGACATTCAAGCAGAAACGGCAGATGTCCTCCTTGCGAAGCATAAAAAAAGAGCCCGTGCTTGGCACATGACTCTTCGTAAGGGCTGGGCATGAAGCTTGAACGCTTGTACGCTTGATCGCCAGCTATTGGTTTTTGGAAAATTGCTTCCGGTACTCCTGCGGATTTAGCCCGTAATATTTGCGGTAAAGCTTGGAGAAATGCGAAAAGTTCGTGTAATGAAACATTTTTGCTATGTTACTGACGGTCTCGTTCGTGTTCAGCAGCAGCTCGTTAACCTTTTTCATTTTTTCCTGGATCATATAATCAGAAAGACTCATCCCGCATTCCTTGCGGAACAGTCTCGATAAATAGGCAGGGTTAATGTGGACGCTTGCCGCCAAGCTTTCACGGGACATCTCATCGAACAGATGAATATCAATAAATCGCTTTACTTTCTCCACAATGGTCGACTCTTTATCCTTATCGGACAAATGATTGCATGCCTCCTGGATCAGCCGCTTTGTCCATGCCCGCAATTGAACGAGCGACTTTGTAGCAGTTGACGGATCAAGATCGGCGCTGCTTCCGAGCACCGCATGAGCAGGCACACCGCGTTTCTGCAGCACATAATAGACAGTCTGCAAAAGTCCGTGATAAATGATCGTCAGCGTCTCTCCCTTAATACCTGCATCCGCTTCCAGCCTGTCGAACATTTCGGAACAAATTTTTTGCAGCTGATCATACTGTGCTTGCTCCAGCAATTCTGCCCATTCAAAAAATGCAGGCAGCTGCACCTCTTTCGCAGAGGGAGCCTGTTCCTTATAAAACATTACCGACCGGCTGACCGTGACATTGTTCCTCTCCATTTGAAGCAGCGCGTTGTATGACTGCGATACGGAGGCAAGTACAGACCACTCGCCGATGTAGCACGATATCGAGCTGTACAAGTAGGTCGAGCATGCTTCGATATAAGCTTGGCATCTTTTCTTCATCCGGTCAA
>DATJKM010000150.1:0-4670 GCA_035491515.1 Candidatus Udaeobacter sp.
GCGGATTCGGTGGAGGCTGCTGCAATAACAACTTTAACAAATGCTGCGGAGGCGGCTTTGACGGCGGCTATGGCGGAGGCTACGACGGTTTTAACGGTTATAACGGCTATGACGTCTACGGCGGCGGTTATGGCAACCAAGGGTTCGACGAGTATTAATGGCGGTTAGGTGATCATAGCGGGGCAAGCGGCTTTAGCAGCTCGTAGCAGCGCAGCTCAGGATAGTAGTGAACGGTATTGTAACCAAGCTTATTGTATAACTGATGGGCTTTATCATTTACCTGATCGACAAACAGCCTGGCAATCTTGCAGTGCTGTGTCCTGCCATAGGCCTCGCTATGCGCCATTAATTTTCTGCCCCATTGCCTGTTCCGGTGATCGGGATGCGTGACCATCATATCTAAATAAAGCACCTCACCCATAACTTCAAAATGAATGAAGGAGATTGGTGGGCTTTTTTTGGATAGTGATGCTACATAAGTAACACCGTGCCGGAATCGCTTCGGAAGCTCGCGAATCGTCTGGGCATCGTGCTGATGTACCGTGTGCGACAGGGGGATAAGCTCGGTGCGAATGAGGCGGACAACCTCAGCTTCATCTAGTCGGGGCACATACATTCGAATCATGTTCATCATTCCATTTCTGCGGCTCCGAATCCACTGGAACGCTGCATGAGTTTGCCGTTTGGGGGCTAAAATAGTATATGTGCCATGGCGCCGGAGTGCGCCTATGACAATTTGTGTGAAGAGTTGCTCATGGTTCTTGACGAACCGGGATTCTCAGCATATAATAAAGAAAGTCTTATCTACCACGTACTGGTGTAGACACCATGTGGTAAATACACAATCAGCAATGATGAGGACGAAGTGCTTAGGGCTCTTTTGATCAGAGAGCGGATGGATCAGCTGCAACCATCGCCAAAATCCCTTTTCTACGAGCTCACCTCGGAGCTGTTTCCTTGAAAAGCAACAACTTATGCTGTTGCCTAATAGGGGGAATCGCAGGGCAAGCGTTACAGTGCCAATGGTATGGACGTATGTGCACGACGTTCTTACCTGTGGAGGTTGTACATCGGGAGATGTATAACGAATTTGGGTGGTACCACGGAAGATATATACCTTTCGTCCCTCGTTGCTTCGTTTAGAAGCGTGAGGAGCGAAAGGTTTTTTTGTTTTTTTGAGAGGAGGATGACTTATGGTAACGCAAGGTACAACACTGAAGTCAAAAGAGGAATTGAAGGAAAGGCTCTCGAGGCCCGAGGTCATATCTGGTTCGGAAATTTTGCTAAGAAGTCTGCTGCTTGAGGGTGTAGATTGTGTGTTCGGCTATCCTGGTGGAGCGGTGTTGTACATTTACGACGCGATGCACGGGAACCCCGATTTCAATCATGTACTTACACGTCACGAGCAAGGTGCAATTCACGCAGCTGACGGCTATGCCCGTGCAAGCGGCAAAGTAGGCGTATGTATCGCAACCTCAGGTCCGGGTGCAACAAACCTGGTTACGGGCATTGCAACTGCATACATGGATTCTGTTCCGTTAGTCGTTATAACGGGGAACGTCATCTCCAGCCTGATCGGAAGCGATGCTTTCCAGGAAGCGGATATTACAGGGATTACGATGCCAATTACAAAGCATAGCTACTTGGTGCGTGATGTAGAAGATTTACCGCGCATTATTCATGAAGCATTCCACATTGCCAACACTGGACGCAAAGGCCCAGTATTGATTGATATACCAAAGGACATCTCAGCGGCACAGACATTGTTCAAGCCGGTAACTGAAGTGAGTATCCGCGGCTATAACCCGACGGTTTCGCCTAACAAAAATCAAGTCGATAAGCTTATTAAGGCGATTGAACAAGCGGAGCGTCCGCTCATTCTAGCCGGCGGCGGAGTTGTATACTCCGGCGGGCATGAGGAGCTGTACGAGTTCGTAACGAAGACACAAATTCCGATCACGACGACCTTGCTTGGTTTGGGAGCATTCCCGAGCGGCAACGAGTTATTTCTAGGCATGCCGGGCATGCACGGTACTTACACGGCTAACAAATCGATTCAAAGTGCGGATTTGCTTATTAACATCGGCGCCCGCTTCGACGACCGCGTTACCGGCAAGCTGTCAGGCTTCGCCCCGCTGGCGAAAATCGTTCACATCGATATCGACCCTGCGGAAATCGGCAAAAACGTGCCAACGGACATTCCGATCGTCGGTGATGTGAAGACTGTTCTGCAGCTTGTTAACAAGCAAGCTAAACGTGCGGATAAAGCTGATGATTGGCGTGCGAAGCTCAAAGCCTCTTGTGAGCAATATCCGTTCAGCTACACGGATTCCGAAGATGAATTAAAGCCGCAGTGGGTTGTGGAGCTGATCCACGAAACGACGAACGGCGACGCAATTGTAACGACTGACGTAGGCCAGCACCAGATGTGGGCTGCACAGTATTACAAATTCAACAAGCCGCGTTCATGGGTAACGTCTGGCGGTCTAGGCACGATGGGCTTTGGATTCCCTTCCGCTATCGGCGCTCAAATGGCGAATCCGGATCGCCTTGTCGTTTCCATCAATGGCGACGGCGGTATGCAAATGTGCGCGCAGGAGCTCGCGATTTGCGCAATCAACAACATTCCGGTTAAAGTTGTTATTATTAATAACCAGGTGCTTGGGATGGTTCGCCAATGGCAGGAGCTTATTTATGACAACCGCTACAGCCATATCGATCTCTCCGGCAGCCCGGACTTTGTTAAGCTCGCCGAAGCTTACGGGGTAAAAGGCTTCCGCGCCTCTAACAAAGAGGAAGCGCGCGCCGTGTGGGAAGAAGCGCTCCGCCATCCTGGTCCGGCAGTCGTTGAGTTCGTCGTTCGCAAAGAAGAGAACGTGTATCCGATGGTTGCGCAAGGAAGCACTATTGATGAAATGATCATGGGGGATGCGGAATGAAAAAGCACACGATCGCAGTAATTGTAAACGATCAGCCTGGCGTTCTGCAGCGCGTATCCGGTTTGTTCGGACGCCGCGGCTTTAATATTGAGAGCATTACGGTTGGATCCAGCGAAGAAGCAGGCTTATCGCGTATGGTCATCGTCACTACGGGTGATGATCATACGCTCGAGCAAGTCACGAAACAATTGTACAAGCTGATTGACGTTATCAAGGTTATTGATCTAAGCTCCAATCCGATGGTTGCGCGCGAGCTTGCGCTTATCAAAGTAAACGCAGAGCCTGCAGCCCGTCCGGAAATTCTTGGCGTAGTTGAAACTTTCCGCGCAGCCGTTGTTGACATCGGAACTCATACGCTTATGGTACAAGTAGTGGGTGACTCGGAAAAAATCGACGCAATGGTCGAATTGCTTAAGCCTTACGGCATTCGCGAGCTGTCGCGTACTGGAGTAACTGCACTAAACCGGGGAAACGCTAAGTAATCGTTGTTCAAATTATAAATTTCAACATCCCGCTTTGAGCGGGAGTTTAAGGGGAGAACCGCTGTTAATGCGTCATTCTCTGCTTAAACACCCGCTCAAAAGGGTTAAATTAAAGGAGGCAATTATTAAAATGGCAGTTACAATGTACTATGAAAAAGACGCAGATCAAGGCGTACTACAAGGCAAAACAATAGCAGTTATCGGTTACGGCAGCCAAGGTCACGCGCAAGCGCAAAACCTTCGCGACAGCGGCTTGAAAGTGGTTATTGGTCTTCGTCCGGGTAAATCCGCTGACGTAGCTAAAAAAGACGGCTTCGAAGTGCTTACTGTTGCAGAAGCGGCTAAAGTGGCTGACGTTGTTCAAATTTTGCTTCCTGACGAAACACAAGCAAAAGTATACAACGAAGAAATCGCTCCTAACCTGAAAAAAGGCGCAGCGCTTATGTTCTCCCACGGCTTCAACATTCACTATGGCCAAATCGTGCCTAGCAAAGATACGGATGTATTCCTGGTAGCTCCAAAATCTCCTGGTCACATGGTTCGCCGTACGTACCAAGAGGGCTTCGGCGTTCCTGGTCTAATCGCAATCGAGCAAGATGCTACTGGCAATGCTAAAGCAATCGGTCTTGCTTATGCGAAAGGTATCGGCTGTACGCGTGCAGGCGTTATTGAAACTTCTTTCAAAGAAGAAACAGAAACAGATTTGTTCGGTGAGCAAGCCGTTCTTTGCGGCGGCGCTACAGCACTTGTTAAAGCAGGCTTCGAAACGCTTGTTGAAGCTGGCTACGCTCCAGAAATGGCATATTTCGAGTGCTTGCACGAACTTAAACTGATCGTTGACATGATGTATGAGGGCGGAATGGCGTCGATGCGCGATTCTATCTCTAACACTGCGGAATACGGTGATTATGTAACAGGTCCTCGTATCGTTACAGAAGAAACGAAGAAAGAAATGAAACGTGTTCTGGAAGATATCCAATCCGGCCGTTTCGCACGCGACTTCATTTTTGGAAAACCAATCGAACCGTGCGATGCTGACAGCTACCCGCCGTAACGAAGCTGCTCACCCGATTGAGCAAACAGGCGCACAACTTCGTGAATTGATGCACTGGATCAAGAAGTAATAACAGTTAAAATGAACGACAATATCCCGGTTCGCCGGATCGCTGGACGATGGGAATTATGAATCGTCCAGCGGCTCCAAGCGCGTACCGGGATCATTCTGTTCACGGAGGTGCATTGCACAAAT
>DATJKM010000151.1:0-14287 GCA_035491515.1 Candidatus Udaeobacter sp.
TCCATCACTGCTTAGAAGAAAATAACATTGAGGGGTACATTGCTCCTGTAACGAGAGAAAGCAACATTGAACCGGTTGCAGAATAACCCTTTATCTACAATGAGGAAGAGGACACCTTTACTTGTCCGGCAGAAAAATATCTCTCGTTTACTCATGTCGAAGGCGATGGTATAAAAGCGGCATTTCGCAACCCGTTCGGAGTGGTTTCTCGATACGGGTATTCATAAGGCAACCACCTCGATGCCGCAGATACCGCAGATTGTCCGGTTCGCGGCATCGACGTCACCCACATGCCCCTCTCGGACCACAATCCCGTCCAAAGATTCTCGACGAATTCATAATCAAGCTTCGGCAGGTTATCTTGATGATTCTGCGGCAACAAGGTAACCAGACGCCTTGCTTCGGATACGATCGTCCTCAGGCAAGTTTGCATGATCTTTTCTCCCAGCTCAGCCGTTGCCTCCCTCGCGTCGTCGCCTATTGCTAGCTTGCCGCCTGCTCCGGGATTCTCTTCCCTAGAAACTTGCGCAAAGTCAACCAAATCAGGACGCAAACAGAGCAGCTGGGATATTTCATATTTTCCGGCATGGTCCCCTTCGAGCATGCTGGTCACGAGCTCGGGATCGCTGACCACCACAACCCGAATACCGGTCTCTCGTTCGAATATCACTCCGACCCTGTGCAAATCCTTCTCGTTTCCCTCGCCGTGACCGGTAACGGCGATGACGACTCGAAAGCCGGCGTTGGCGAAAGCGCGCAGCTGATACAAAAAAACGCAAGAAGACATGGGGAGGCATGCCTGTCATATGAGGCTCATTCTGCCCGACTGTCTCCTCCAACCAACGCGCGTGATAGCCGGATTCGTGAATCTGATACCCGAGCGTGGGAGCCACGATTCCTCCGGATATCCGCGCGGCGTTCTAGCAAAGCCACTCCGTCTTGATCGTATCCAGTCCTAGTGCGGCGATTTGCCCGTGCGGCTCATACAGACCGAGCGGCAAGTAAACGACGGGAAAAGTCGCTTGCTTCTCCTTGAACTCCCAAGGAAGCAGTTCCGCCAAACGTACGCGTTCCGACTTACCAGAATTTCGTGTCATAGAAGTTCCTCACCCACCGATGATAGCGGAATATTTCTTGAAAGGCGTCGTCGGGCAGCGGTTCCTTGTCAAGCGCAGCGATATTTTGGTTTGCGTACTCGGGAACGTGAATAGACACGAGCGCCGTCGTGACGCCGGGATGCTTCAGCACGAATTTGATCGCAAGCTCGGCCAAGCTGTCCGCGTATTCCGGAACGAATTGACGCAAACGGTTTACCAGCTCGATGTACATGCCGCGTGGAACATAATCGAAGAAAAATTTGCGGTAATCTCCTTCCTCGAATCGCGTCTCTTCGGTCAGAAAACCACTCAGCCCGCCTTCGTCCATCACACATCGAGTGATGAACGCGACATGATTCTCTTGCAGATGGGAATGAGGCAATCGAGCGGCAGCGGATCGAAAATATTAAACACCGTCTGGATCGCGTCCACCGTCCCGCTCATCGCGAGCGAAAGCGCGATATCGTGCCGCTGATCCGGAAGGGAAACGCCGGCATGCCGATTTTTCCTTCTTGTTTAAGCGCACGGAGCTCTTCCAGCCAATAATCCTGCTTGCTCCACTGCGGCCAATATTGATGCAGTTGCATAAGGTCGATCGTCTCGATGCCGAGCTCGCGAAGAGACAGTTCGGTACTTTCCCGAATCCATCCTTTAGGGAACGCTTCTTCTACGGGCACGACAGTTCCCCAGCCGAAAGGCAAATTGCTGCCCGATCACGGAGAGCCTGGTTGTGGTAGAAAATTACAAAAAGCACCAAGAACTTGAAGGTGATTCATACCGTTAACATGGGAGGGTAAAAATGAAATTCTTCAATCGAAAATTCATGAATTTACTGATGTGAGTTGTTATTTGTTTTACTGTCGTTTGTTTGGGCATTGGTTAATGTTGCTAAACTAAAAAGTAGACATAGAGAAACGAGAACTGGGTAGAATGAAAATATCCATATTCGAGGTGCTGCGATTACGAAAAAATACGATAAAGAATTTAAACTGTAAACGTTTCAGATGATCCAGGAAGGAGGAAAGGTTGTGGCGCAGGTCGCCCGTGAACTGGGGATAAGCGACAACACCTTGTATCGCTGGATGGCGGAATACAAGCAAGACGGTGCACTGGCGTTTCCAGGCAGTGGACAACTGAAAGCCGACGACAAGGCGGTGAGAGACCTCGGCTGGTTGTATCTAGCGAGCATCATGGATCTGTACAGCCGTAAAATCGTTGGTTTTCACATGGACGAGCGAATGACCAAAGAATTGGTATTAACAGCGCTAGATCGTGCCTACAGCCAGCAGCGACCGCGTGGAGAGGTCCTACATCACTCGGATCGAGGCAGCCAGTATGCTTCCCATGACTACCAGGCGCGGCTGCGCACATACAAGATGAAAGGCAGTATGAGCCGCAAAGGTAACTGTTACGATAACGTGCATCGAATCATTCCACAGTGTACTCAAGAAAGAATTCGTCTACTTGGAGAAAAATCACCGTGAAGGAGCTATATCTCGATTCGTCATAAAGATTGTGCACCCGACAGGAATATAGGATTAGATCGTCGGAATATCGGAGGATAAGGATATGACACAATACCTTATAATAGAACCTAGGAATGCGTTCTCTTCAAAATAAGCTGCCTGAAATGAGGAGTTAAGTGATGCATCTAATTACGCCCCGATACCGACTTCGGACGATTCGCAGCCGCATCATGGTTTATTTTAGCCTGATTTTCGCCATCGTAATTCTTATAGCGGGCTTTGCCGGATACCGTTATATTTCCAATACGCTCATGAGCGAGATCGGCCATTATTCGGAGAAAATCGTCGAGGAAAAGAAGGGGAATATTGATTCCTTTTTCTCGCAAATCGTCACATTGTTGCAGATGATGGCCAGCAATTCACTGCTGGCAGATGCCATGCTTCAGGAAAATCGCACCGATTACAGCAAGCTGCTCTTATACGAACGGCAAGTGGAAGCGTATCTGACGAACATGCAAAAATTCAATACAAAGATAAAAGATTTGATTATCGTAGATCGAAACGGCATAGTATACGATCAGACGGGACCGGTCGTAAGTAGGGATTACCGTTTCTACGGGAAATCTTGGATGGGGGACGCGCCATATCCTTTTTTTAAAGTCAAATTTCTGGGTATGCATGCCCAGGATTATTATAGCAGTGAAGTCGATTCCGAGCTTATTATTTCCGCCGTGGCGCCGATTTATGACTTCAATCGCTCCGAGCCCAATACGCGTGCCACTCTGCTTTGCAATTTGAACGCCAGCGAGATCGAAGCCGTAGCGAAAGAGACTCGATTGGAGAAATCGGGTTTCCTCATCATATTAGACGAGAACGGGTCTCCTATTTTTCAGCCGCATACGGTTTACCAAATCGAGTCCATCCCGCGCTTGCTTAAAGAGAAGACCGGCCTGCCGTCCGGCGATTTTATTCTTAACGACGATTCGGAATCCTACAAAGTGGTATACACGACTTCCAAAGTAACCGGTTGGAAAATAGCCGCTATTATTCCCATGCGGGAAGTACAGGGTCATATGCGGAAGATCGGGACTTACCTCATATTGGCAATAGCGGCTGCGATCCTGCTCGTCGCATTCGCCTCGTATGTTCTTTCGGCCCAAATCACGCGGCCTTTCGCCAGTCTCATGAGAAAGATGAAACGAATCGAGAGAGGGGAGCCGGATGTACACTTGTTGGACGACAGCTCGGACGAGATGCATAAAGTAACGCTGCGCATGGATTCGATGATCGACAACATTCAGAGCTTGACCCGGGATATCTATGCCTATCAAATTCATAGCAAAGTGATGGAGTTGCAGGCTCTGCAGAGCCAGATCAATCCTCATTTCTTGTATAATACGCTTCAATCCGTCAAGGCTTTGGCAGTAACCGGCCGAACCGCCGATATCAGTACGATGGTTACTTTGATTGGCGGGATGCTTCGCTATGCGATCAATAACGTGCAGGAGTGCGTTACGGTAGAACAGGAACTTCAGCATTCGGATACCTATATGAAGATCCAGCAATATCGCTATCCCGATCAGTTCCTATACGAGGTATATTGCGAGGACGGCTTAGCGAAGACAAGGATGCCCAAGCTTATTTTACAGCCTGTGATCGAGAATGCCATCTTGCATGGTTTCGACGGCGGCATGAAGGGACGGATTGCAATCCGGGTAGAGAAGACGGAGACGGGAATGAGGATAAGCATCGCCGATAACGGAAAAGGAATGAGCCTCGAAGAAGAAACGAAACTGCGATGCAGACTGGAAACGAGCCCGGCATCGCACCCGACCGGAGAAGGAGGCGTTGGCTTGATCAACGTTCATCACCGCATTCGGATGAAATACGGCGAAGGATATGGCGTTGCCTTTGACACGGTTTCCGGTCAAGGGACCTGCATGAGCATTCAATTACCCTGTCTGGAGGAATCTACATGAGAATGATACTGGCTGATGACGAGGTTCTAAGCCTGCAATTAATGGAGCGCGTCATCGATTGGCGTTCCAACGGAATTGAAATTGCCGGGTTGGCCAAAGATGGTTTGGAGGCTCTTGCGCTTATTAAGAATACGATGCCCGACTTGCTTGTGACGGATATCCGAATGCCGAACATGGACGGAATGGAGCTGATCCGGCAAGCGCTTCAATTGAAGCCCGACTTGCTTATCGTCATTATTAGCGCCTATGCGGAATTCGAACTGGCCAAGGAAGCGATTCGGCAAGGTGCCCAGGATTACCTGTTAAAGCCGCTTGACGAAGGAGAATTGTTGATTCTTGTTCAGCGAATTCGACAGCAATGGTTGGAGCAAGCCGAGCGGAAAAAGGAGCAAATCAAACTTTTGCGTATCGCCGAGGAGAGGGGAATGCGCGATCGCTTGTACGCTCCGCTACTGAGCCAACCCGCTGCCGAAACGATTGCGAACAAGTATAGGCTAACCGTTCTTCAAGCGGAGAACGTCACCTATAGCGGTCACATTCGATGGGAACAAAATGCCACCGGTTTGTCGGACAGCCTGAAAACGTCCATAAGAAAATCGCTTGGCGAAGTTCTAGTGAAGGAGATCTTATTCGAGCATCGCCCTGGCGAATGGGTAGCCATCGTATCGAGCAAGGCGACCCAAGAGCAAATCGGACAAGCCGCCGAGGAGGCTTTGATCGATACCGGTCTGCTCATTATTGTCGGAATCAGCGGCGAGAGAACGGATTTGAAGGAGATGCCCGCCGCTTATCAGGAAGCGCTCGCTGCCATGAAGAAGAGAACGACGGAGGAAGCCGGGCAAGTCTTTACCTATCCGGAACGCGGCGATCACAATCCGCTTATTCAGCAAGCGAAGCAATACATCATTAACCATTACAACGAGGATATATCGCTGGAACAAATCTGTGAGAAAGTTAACGTCAGCAAAAATTATTTCAGCACCTTATTTAAGAAGGAAACCGGCATGAACGTATGGGACTTCTTGAGCGAGTATAGGATGGGGCGCGCCAAGGAACTGCTAGTATCGACCCATTTGAAAAGCTACGAGATCGCTCTGGAAATCGGATACGAGAATCCGAGTTATTTTACGAAGACGTTCAAAAAGTGGGTCGGAATCGGACCTCAGGAGTATCGGTTACAGCACGCAGGAAAAGCGTGAATCCCAATTGAACAAACGTAATATCGGATTATAAAATGGAGAATAGTGCGTCAATACCTACCTGAGCATAGGACTATAATCAGAAATGTAAGCGCATCATGAATGCGCAAACAAGTGATAGCGTTTGCTAAATAAAAAAGGGGGGTTTCAATTGAAAAAGGCATTACGAGTCGTCGCATCATTACTATTGTGTTCGGCCATATTATCCGCTTGCGGAGGTAACGGAAACAACACGGGGAGCGAAAGCCCCGCTCCGACCAATAATTCTGCAAGCAACAATACGGAGGAGGCAACGGTCAAGATTATTGGCTTCAACAAGGAGGAGACTCGCAAGTCGTACCTCGAATTGCTTCGCCAGCAATTCCCGAACTATGACATTCAGTTTCAATTCGTCGATAACAAGCAATTCAAGAACGTTGTGACAACGTACCTGGCTAGCGGCGAAGGTCCGGATATTATCGAAGGAACAGAATCTTCCTGGATCGCAGCCGGTTACTTGGAGGATCTCACGAACCAGCCTTTCGTTTCGAGATATTACGATACGGGTATCAAGGGTTTCACGCAAAACGGTAAGGTCTACGCGATTCCGCTGCAATCGTGGTTCGAAGGTATATGGTACAACAAAGAGATATTCGCGCAGAATAATCTGACGCCTCCGAAATCGTTCGACGAGTGGATGGAACTGCACGATACGTTGCGCAACGCCGGCGTGAAGCCGCAGGCGATGGGCGCCAAATCGTGGGAGTCAATGATGAAGCAATCCATCGGCGTGGCACTTAACGACTTCTATTCGAAGCCGGAGGGCAAGGATTTCGATGGGAAGTTCGGCACGGGAGAAGCGACATTATCGGAAGCATGGTTATCTGCATTCAAGAAGTGGGACGAGACAATCGCGAAGAAGAACCTGACTCCCGATATGCTTGGCGTGGAATACGATCAGGCGCTCGACGAATTCGCTACCGGCAAAGCGGCGATGTGGGAGAGCGGTCCTTGGGCATACGAAACGCTGCTCCAAAAGAACCCGAATCTGAAGCTGGGCATGTTCCCGATTCCGGGATCCGCGGAAGGAAGCGGGTGGCTGGTCGGAGGACCAGGAAGCTCATGGTCGGTCAACAAGAACGCAAAGAACAAAGATGCGGCGCTTAAGGTACTGGATTTCACCTCTACGCCTGAAGCTCAAGCGGCGCTGATCAAAGACAACTTCGGTACTTCCTTCCTCGAAGGGGTAGACAACAGCGGCATTCCGGAACAATATGCGGATTCGAAGGCTGCATTCGACGAAGGACATGTTTACGTACCTTGGGGCAACTGGGGCACGCTCGCCGGAAACGACATCATCATGGAGCTCGGAAAGCAACTTCAGGATCACCTCGCTGGCGTGAAGAGCATCGAAGAGGTGCTCAAGAATACGGACAAGAAGGCAGAGGAAATAAGAAATTCGATGAAATAAAGATATAAAGTACGAGGATGCGGCGATGTTTAGAGTCGCCGCATCCTCTTATTGAGAGAGAGAGGAATCATGCATGAAAACCACGGGATGGAATCTCAAACGCAATGTCACGTTCCAGTTGTTCGTCCTGCCGGCTTTGATCGGCTATTTGATCTTCTATATCTATCCGCTTGTTCAAACATTCATTTATAGCTTCACGAATTATTCCTTGTACCACCTGGATATGGAATGGATCGGGATCGACAATTACACCAGGCTGTTCAAGGATGACAGCGTCATTATTGGCATCAAGAATACGGTCATCTATGCGCTGCTAATAACCTTGCTTCAGAATGGTCTTGCCATCCCACTTGCGATAGCGCTGAACCGTCCTTTGAAATCCCGCAATGGGCTACGGCTCGTCTTCTTCGCCCCTGCGGTGCTAAGTCCTCTAGTGGTCGGCTTCTTATGGTCTTACCTAATGAGTTCTACGGATTACGGCTTGATCAATCAAGCATTGCGCGCTATTGGATTAAACGACGTCAATTGGCTCGGTAATCCGAAACTGGCGCTGTATTCAATTCTGCTAACGCAGGTGTGGCAATGGACGGGCTATGCAATGGTTATTTACCTGGCGAACCTGCAGGGAATTTCCAAGGACTACTATGAAGCCGCCTCCATCGACGGCGCGAAAGCCTGGACCGTATTCAGGCAGATTACGCTTCCTCTGCTGCTGCCATCCATAAGCTTCAATACCGTCATGGGCATGATCGGCGGTTTGAAGGTGTTTGACGTCATATTCGCTATGACGGGCGGCGGTCCCGGACATTCCACGGAAACCATCGTCATGACCCTCATCAATAAGGGGATTACCGAGTCCCAGTTCGGATACGGTTCTTCTTTCGCGGTCGTCTTCTCCTTGTTAATCATGATTGTCGCTTTCATCCAGTTAAAGGTACTAAAAAAATGGGAGGAGAGATTATTTTGAAGACCATTGACTCATATAGAAGATCGGACCTTATCCTAGAGATCCTCTTGATCATATTGGCGCTCGGCATGGTCGTTCCGATCTATTATTTATTTATCACGACGTTCAAGAGCTCGATCGATGCGACTCTGCACCCCATGTGGCTGCCAGTCGAATGGAAATTTTTAGGGTACGTGGAAGCATGGAAGGCGATGAACTATCCCCGCGTCTTCCTGAATAATCTCGTCATCACCGTCAGCTCGGTAGCCGGAGTTCTACTCTTCGCATCGCTTGCCGCCTATTCGTTCGCCCGGAGACAGACGCGTCTAAACAACTTTATTTTCTATCTTATACTCATTGGTGTCACGGTTCCCTTTCAGGTAGCGACGATTCCTTTGTTCCGCCTCATTAGTAATCTAGGGTTAATTGATAATCCCGCAGCCGTCATTTTCGTTAATATCTTCACGCTCATTTCTTTTAATATTTTCTTGATCAAGAACTTTATCAATACCGTTCCAATGGAGTTGGAGGAGTCCGCGTCGATCGACGGCTGCGGAGTCACCGGAACTTTCTTTCGGATTACGTTGCCGCTGCTTCTCCCTGTAATCGCCACGGTCGCTATTCTGAATACATTGACGACCTGGAACGATTTTTTTTCGCCGCTATTGTTCCTTCAGAGCCGAGAGAAGGGCGTGATTCTGCAGGAGGTCTATCGAAATATCGGTAAATTTTCCGTTGATTGGACGGCATTCTTCCCGATGATGGTGCTGGGCATCGCGCCGCTCTTGGCGTTCTACGTCTTCATGCAAAGATTTATTATAAGCGGCATCACTACGGGAGCCGTGAAGGGGTGAGAAGGGGATGTCGGTATCCAATGGCATTAATGCCAGAATAGAAACCGTTCACGTTGTATTTAAGACGCATCTGGACATCGGCTTTACGGACATGGCTGCCAGGGTCATTGAGAGATACCGGAGCGAGTTTATTCCAAAGGCCATCGCTCTTGCGGAAGAACTGGCAGCACGCAAGGGGGCTGAACGGTTCCTCTGGACGACGGGCTCATGGCTGATTCACTATGTATTGCGTAATGGCACTTCCACTGAAGTTGAAAGACTAAAGGAAGCCATCGAGGCCGGTCATATTGCATGGCACGGACTTCCGTTCACGACGCACACGGAATTGATGGATATTTCTTTGTTCAGATACGGACTTTCTCTGTCGACGAAGATGGACGCCAAGTTCGGAAAACGGACGATAGCGGCCAAGATGACCGACGTGCCAGGGCATACGATAGCGATGGTCCCTCACATGGCGCAAGCGGGTATTCGTTATTTGCACCTCGGAGTAAACCCGGCTTCCAAGGTGCCGTCCGTCCCGAAGCTGTTCCGTTGGCTGAATGAGTGGGACGGTTCGGAGCTCATCGTCAACTACGCCTCCAACTATGGGGAAGACCTTGTCTTAGACGGAATGAATGACGTGCTTGTTTTCGCTCATACCGGGGACAATTGTGGACCTCCATCGGCAGCGGAGATCGTTCGGCAGTTCGCGGAGCTTGCTATCAAGTACCCGAATGCGGAGATAAAGGCTTCGACACTAGACGCCTTCGCGGAGAAGCTGTTGCCGCATAGCGAGCAACTCCCCATCGTTCGCGAGGAAATCGGCGATACGTGGATTCACGGGGCGGGAACGGATCCGCTTAAGGTTTCGCGTTATCGCGAGCTGCTGCGGTTGAAGGATAAGTGGCTCCGGGAAGGAAGGTGGACGGAAGAATCGGAGGAGTACATGGCTTTCTGCGAGTCTTTGCTTCTTATTCCCGAGCATACATGGGGGATGGACGAAAAAAAACACCTGTGCGATTTTCGCAACTACTCGAAGAACGCCTTCCAGAGCGCAAGGCAGGCTGACCGGGTAGCGGAGGATGCCGTTCCCGCCAAATACGGCTATATCGGAGCGTTCGCGATGGACGAGGCGGACCAATTGTCCAAAGGCGTTTTTCAGGAGGAAGATTCAGCCAGGTCGTTTTCCCGGTTCGAATCGTCCTGGGAGGAGCAACGTAACTACGTAAACTACGCGATAGAGGTGCTTAGCGAATCGAAGAGGGAAGAGGCGATATCTGCGCTGACTTCTCTATCGACCGCGACTCAAGCGCCTCCGGATGCAATCATGCTGGCGGCTAACGAGATATACAAGTTCGGCGTCTTCGAGGTCGCATTGGGATCCGACGGTTCGATCCGTCACCTGAAAGACGCTAGGGGAAAACGATGGGCCGACAAAGACTTTCCGCTTGGGCTCTACGCGTACGAGACGTTCGGACCAGCCGATTACGATCATTTGTTCGCCTCTTATTGCGAGAACCTGGCGATTACCCATCCTTGGGCGGACGCTGACTTTGGAAAGCCGGGAATCGAGCTCCTCGATCCGCGGCCGACTCATCTGCTTTATACCGGTGAAGCCAAAACTATTCGATATTGTTCGTTAAACGACGAGGATGTCGTCTATGTTGTTCTCTCCATGCCTGAGGAAGCGACGGAACTCTATGGCGCACCGCGCAGACTCCAATTGGAATACCGTTTCGCCAGGCATAAACCGACGATCGATCTCGTGCTTTCGTGGATGGATAAGGATGCGAATCGTCTACCCGAAGCTGCTTGGTTATCTTTCGTTCCTAAGTTGGACAACGCCAACAGATGGCGATTGGACAAGATGGGCCAGCCGGTCCATCCGCTAGAAGTCGTAAAGGACGGAAACCGCTATCTTCATGCGGTGAACCGGGGAATGCGCTATGAGGGAGCGGACGGATCGTTAACCATCGACACGCTCGACGCTCCCCTAGTGGCGCCGGGAGCAAGACGGTTGCTTCGCTTCGATAACGCTTTCATTCCGCTAGATGGCGGCATGCATGTAAACCTGCACAATAATGTTTGGGGTACGAATTTTCAGATGTGGTACGAAGAAAATACGAAATTCAGGTTCGTAATCAGCTTGAGTTAATCAGTTTGATGCTGAAGATCCAGTGCTTTAAATGGGGGATTACCATGAGTATGTAGCCCAGGTTACAGATAAAAATGGTATGAAAAAACGAAAGCGAAATGATCTTACAATTACGCTGACCGGGTTCTCCTGTTCCCCAAGATTCCGCTCTAAGCCATGTTACATCATATTTAATTTTTAGATTTTTTGCAGCTTCTTGAAGTAGTGTTAAGAACGAAAGTCTGTGAGTGAAGACTATAACTTGCCGGGACATACTTAGTTTTGCGATTCTTAAAACAGTTGCTTCTTCAAATAATTGATCAAGGGAAGATATTGGGTCATCAAATACGAATGGAGTATTACCTGAACCACCTTCAACGTCTGCAAGGAATCCTGCAAGGGATACTATTCTAAATATACCGATTACGTGAAGCTCTTGAACAAGGAGCTCGGCATTAAGCCTTCCAAGGAGCTTCTGCTGCTGTATGACCCACTAGTAATAGAGCTTTCGGAGCGGACGAAATCCATTTTGGAACAAAAATCACCAGCCTTGAAGCGAACAAGCAACACCTATGCGGACGTGGCGGAATTGGCAGACGCACTGGATTCAGGTACTAGTGCGAAAGCTGCTCATAATTCTACAAAACCCTTGTGGTTATGCGGTTTTATCTGTAATACAGTTTCAAATTCTCTCCTGTAGTTCTCTCCATTTTCTGAGGTGCAGGTTGAGGCCAAAATGTGCGGTCGTGGCGGAATTGGCAGACGCGCTGGCTTCAGGTGCCAGTGGTAGCAATACCGTGGAGGTTAGAGTCCTCTCGACCGCACCACCTTAAGAATGAACTAGCTCTTGAATCTGTCCCTGTGACGGTTCAGGAGCTTTTTGCATGATTGGGATTTGCAAAGTGTTGCTCATGACTTGCGCCGACGAAATCTTTGAACTGTAGTCCAGATGAGCATAAATGTTAGCCGTCGTGGAGTAATGGCTATGCCCCAACCATTCTTGAATCTCTTTCATGCTTACACCGTTTGCCTGCAATAGGCTGGCGCAACTATGCCGAAGATCGTGAAATCGAATTCTGCGCATTTCATGTTTCTCCAGTACAATCGGGAAGTGTTGCGTAATATACCCCGGTTTGATCCGTTCACCCAGCTTGTCCACGTAAATATAATCCGCATAGTCATCGGAGTACGACGTTTTGTAAAGTAGCTTATTTTTCTGCTGCTCCTCCAACAGTCGCAGAAGCAGTTCCCCAAACACCGGAACGAGTGGAAGGGTACGATGACTGGATTTATTTTTTGCCCGGTCTTTGGCGATCGTGATTTGTTTGCCTTCGTAGAATACGGGAATCACCGTGTGCTGGATGGCGAGCGTCTGTTTCTGAAAATTGATCGCCTGCCATTTTAGTCCGACGATTTCACTGCGTCGTAGGCCATAGAAAGCGGCCAACAGGACGGCAAGCTCGATCGGATCACCTTTGACTGCTTCAAATAATTGATTAAGCTCCTGATCTTTATAGAAGCTTCCTGTAAAGTGGTTCTTTTTTGGCCGTTCGACTTTATCAGCCGGATTGGTTAAAATCATGTCCATTTTAAGCGCGTGTTGCAGAGCTTGACTGATATAAGCATGGAAGTGCTGTACGGTACTTGTAGAAAGCTTAGACTCTTTTAAAACGTACTGGTAGAAGTCATGTAAGTGCTTCGGTTGAATCTCCAGTAGTCATAAGCCCTTTTCGCGAAAGTAAGGGACGATGCGGCCATTGACCCCAAAGGTGTATGCGGCATGAGTTGTGACTTCGACTCGATGCTTCATCATTTCCAACCATTGCTCCATAAAGTCGGCGAAAAGAATTCCGGCTGGACCGTCCTCGACTTGTGTTGCTTCTTCTTCAATCGCCGTTATTTCCTCGCCATCGGATTCTGAAGGAATTTCAAAACTCCTACGTGCGTCTTGCAGCATACTTTCCGCTTTCTTCTTGTTCCCTTTTGTCGGCAGCCCTGTTGCAATCCACTTGGTTTTTCTCTTGCCCTCTTCATCCTTGTAATTCAGAACGATATAATAATTTCCTTTTTTTTCTTGCAGGTGGCCTGCTACCATTTCATATCCCTCCCAGGATAGCAGCCCCGGCTTCCAACCATCGACGCTTTAATTATAACAGCGGAATAAAAAATGATTCAAAGCTGTAAAGCGTCAGAATCTTGTGGTGTGCCGGGGGTCATGATTTCTCGTAAATAATTGATGATGCTCAGTTTCGGGATTCTGTAAAAGCGACCGATTCGAAAGTGGGTGATGCGCCCTGATTGGAGTAATTTGCGGCCCGTTTTGGTACTGATGCCGCCTAACCTGGCACACATTTGTTCGACCGTTACTACATCGGGCATGGTCTGAAAAAGAAGCTGGTAAGGGTCAGGTTCAACAACGGGTTGATTTTCATCATGCGGCATGAGCGATCTCCTTATCTAACATGATTCGATTTATCCGGCAAACGGTGGTGAGCGTTCTCATAGGCGCTATGCCTCGTTCAAGATTCGCTGCAGGCCGCCTCCATTGCGCCTTGAGGTGGAGGATAACGGGGGCGGTATGACCGAGGAAGAAGTCTCCAAGCTATTGTCTTATGAAAACGAAATGAAAAAAGCGGGCCTCGGTATAGGTTTGAGTTACGTACTCAGGATGATCCGCGTTCACTATGGAGAGAACGGTCGGTTTCAGATTGAAAACCGCATTGGGCATGGTACGACGATGACGATGAAAATTCCGTTGACAGGAAAGGTACGCCGAGTAGGAGTTCAGTCGGAGGAGCTATGAAAATGGTCGGCGACACACAAACATAAGAAACGGAGGATCAAATTCTACCTGTTATCGACGGTTTTCGCACCTGTTTAGGACAAGACGCATAGTATAATCACTTTGTAAATCAGTGGACGGCACAGTTATTCTCGGCAACAAGTCGGTTGATAAAGACTGGAAAGAGTACCTTGATGGCTTCAAGAAGCTGGACTTGGACGGCTATCTGAAAATCGCGCAAGATGTGATGACTGCGCCTTTCGATACTTCCGCATACCAGTCTGATGCTAAGACCGTTGAATTCTTGTCCTCGTTGAAATAAGAAAGAACGGGCTGATCTGACCACACCCAAATGTTTTTAATTGGTGTTCCATTGAATCAATGAATAGTTATCCCTT
>DATJKM010000152.1:0-6127 GCA_035491515.1 Candidatus Udaeobacter sp.
TCCCCAAATCAAATGCTCGGCGCACCATAGCCCGCCCATTCTCAAGACGGTCGACGCCGCCGAAATTATGCCATAGCCCAAGGGAAATAGCGGGCAGTTTCAAGCCGCTGCGTCCGACGCGATTATACTTCATGCTCTCATACCGATTGTTAGCCGCCAAATAAGTCATGTTCGATATCCCCCAACCCGTTATTGGAAACGCTCATTGCCCGATTCGATTATGATGAACACGAGAGTTCCCCGTCTATTGTACAACTGTAGATTGGCAAATGGAAATTATGCTATCTTGCGAGCTTCCTTTCCAGCTTGAACTGCGGACTGTGCCGTACCGTTTCCTCGAAAAAGCCCGGTTGCTCCGTAACGAGCCGCACCCATGCCTGCACGCAAAGCGGATCGAAATGCCGCCCGCTCTCCTTTACGATGATTTCCATTGCCGCCTCATGCGACATCGCCTTTCGATAGGAGCGCGAAGAGGTCAAAGCGTCATACACATCCGCAACAGCGGTCACCCTCGCGAGGAGCGGTATCTGCTCTCCCGCCAGCCGATCGGGATAGCCGCTGCCGTCCCATTTCTCATGATGCGAGCGGATAACGGAAAGCTCCTCCGGCATAAAACCTAACCGTTTGCATAGGTCATAGCCCGATACGGGATGCATTTCAATAACTACACGCTCTTCGGGCGTAAGTTTTCCGGGCTTATTCAGAATCGTATCCGGAATGCGCAGTTTGCCGACGTCATGAACAAGCCCGCCTTGCGCAATGGCTCTCAGGTCGGCAGCGGTCAAGGAAAGTTCCTCGCCCAGCTTCAGAGCATACAGAGCAACCCGATAGTTGTGACCCGCCGTATACGAATCACGCGCTTCCGTCGTCATAACCAGCTCTCTTACGCTGGAAGACATGTAGGTGTTGATCCAATCGCGCGGATTGGAGCGGAACATCAGCTTAATAGAGGCCGTAATGGATTTCGAGGTGACATATTGGTTCACGATGCCTGTGACCATCACAATAACAGAGGCAAGCAGCAGGAAATGGTACAGCCACCAGCTTACATGCCAAGTCTGTCCGCTTACCATAATGATCTGAGCGATAATCATCCAGCCCGAGCTGTACACGATCGCCAGCTGCAGCGGGAAACGCGAGGATAAGTAGGTCATCAAATAGCGGTTAATCGTCCAAGCGTTTAAGCTGATAATGAATATGCTGGCGATCCATTTCATCGGCAGCTGCAGCAGTTGAAGAATTTGAGTCAAACTAGGATAAAACCAAAGCACCGTACAGAAAGCAAGAAGCGAAATTGTCCATATCGGCAGCAGCAGCCGCTGCCATTCCGCCAACCATTTGATCAAGGGCTGGTCCATGGAAAGAGAGGACAGCCATAGCCAGACGGCAGCCAGCAAAATACTAAGCTGCGCCGCGCTGCCTGCGATGCCGGAATGGTGCATCAGAAATCCAGGGGTCGACAAGCCGTGCAAAACAAACATCGTAGATAGCGATACATAAGATAACGATAGAAAGCTAATCTTAATATTGCGTAGCGAAATAGCGACGAAGCCGACTGCAATCGCTAGGGCAAGCGAGAGTGCAGAAACGAGACTGACGATATAAAAATGCTCATGAGGCGCATTAATGCTCTTATCGAGCTCTGTATCCCGCAGTACGAAATAGACTACTAACGGTAAAAGCATCGATATTGCCAAACGTGCGAATACACCAGTATTTTTGCGCAAGCCTATTCCTCCTACATAACAATCATAGTTAATGGTAGTAAACATACCCCAGCAGGGGCCTGAAGTTATTCGCGCTATGGTGAGGATTGTGACAAGCAAGAAGAAATGAGACCCATCACGAAAAATGTAGGAGAATGTTGGAATATGTATGGTACTATCATATCATCCCTCCCGCTTCCGATAAACAGTGAAGTTTTACCGGCAATAGCGGATTAATTGTTCTAACCGGCTCTTTAGGTTGAAATCGAACACGGCATACCTATACAATAAATAGGAATCGACAAATTCGGCAAGCCATATTTTTATGTTAGCTTAAGGTTTTTTCATTCTTCTTTTGGTATAGTAATGAAAGTCAGGTAAAACGAAGGGAGTTTATTGAATGAATAACAAGGAATCGCAGCCAGGCAAAGATGCAGAAAACGAATTGGCTGCGAAAGAAGAGCGTTACACGTATGACGAGCAGGACAAGCTTTCGGAGCAAGATGCAGCTATCGAGGAAGAGCTTCGTAAGGATTCTGACGGTGAGCTGCCAGAAGCATCAAACGATGACATCCGCGCTGCGGTTTCAAGTGCAGACAGCGTTCAGCAAGCGCCAAAAGGCGGAAGCGGAAAAGCATGGATCATCGTCTCGGCTGTTCTGGCCATTTTGCTGGTAGTTGTGCTCATTAAACCGCCATTTGGAGCCAGCAATGAAACCGTGGCAACCGTAAACGGTGTCAACATAAGCAAAGACAGACTATACGATGAATTGGTTGTGGCCGGCGGTAAGGCTACACTTGATAACCTGATTACGCAAGAGCTTATTGCGCAAGAGGCTAAAGCAGCCAGCGTTACGGTTACAGACGCTGACGTCGATTCCGAAATTGCCCTTATTAAGAAGAGCTTCGGATCGGATGAGGAGTTCACCGCAACGCTTGCCCAATACAACATGACGCTTGAAAGCTTGAAAAAGGATACCAAAATCAATCTGACGATTCGCAAAATTTTGGAGCCGAAAACAGACGTTACGGACGAAGAAATGAAGCAATTCTATGACACGAACAAGGAATCGCTCGGCACGCCGGCCCAAATTCAGGCATCGCACATTTTGGTAGCTACCAAAGAAGAAGCAGATGCGATTCTTGCTGAGCTTAAGAAAGGCGGAGACTTCGCTGCCATCGCGAAGGAGAAATCGATCGACCCGGGCTCGAAGGATAAAGGCGGCGATCTTGGATTCTTTGCAAAAGGCAAAATGGTTCCAGAATTCGAAGAGGCTGCTTTCGCACTGAAGATCAATGAAATCAGCGGTGTGGTGCAATCCGAGCACGGCTTCCACATCATTAAGAAAACAGCTGAGAAAGCGGCTGTCGTTCCAACCTTCGAAGAGAAAAAGGAAGAAATCAAGAAGCAGCTTATCGCTACTGAAGCGAATGAACTGTCCGAAGCTTGGATGACTGAAATTCGTACAAAAGCGAAAATCACGAACACGCTGGCTCCGGAAGAAGCTGCAGCGGCTCCAAAAACAGCTGAATAGTTGTCGTGTAAAGGGGCAGCGCCTCACAGGCTCTTAATGGCCTGTGAGGCGCTTTTTTCAATTTACAAAAAAAATAAAGCCACTCTGTCGCCCGGAGGGTGAGCTGGGAATGGCTTTAGCTTCAGGCAACGAGAGCAAGCATCGTCGGCTGCTGTTGCGTTGACATCATGTTGAGAACTGTATAGCTTGCTTCTCTCCGAAGCTAATATATACTATTCTTTTCTTTCAAAATGGAGTAGATGTATGCTTTACTAGATTCGACCATTTTGAAACCTGTATCCTTCCTGTTGCCGATGGACTGACGGATAACGGGGCAGGGAAAATGACACGGCAGACGGGATATAGGCGATATAGGCCACTTGCGAATATGGTATGATGGGGAGAAAATGACATACACCTATTATTGGAGGGATTCAAGTGAGCAACTACGAAGTACGCAGCTACAAGGATACGTATACGTTATATGAATTATCGGAGAAAAGCACCGCTTCCCGCGTGCTTGTATGTCCGGAGCGAGGCGGTATCGTAATCGGCTGCCAGCTGAACGGACTGGAACTATTTTATTTGGACAAGGCGACTTTTGAGCACCCGACTGCTAACATCCGCGGCGGCAACCCGATTCTGTTCCCGATTTGCGGCCAGCTCGAGGAGCAAGCTTATGAATGGAACGGCCAGTCGTACAAAATGGCTAACCACGGCGTCGCCCGCACAGCCGTCTGGGAGGTTGTAAGCACCGGAACCGAAGGCGGGGCCTCTATTACGATTCGTCTGCAAAGCAGCGAAGAGACGCTGCGCTCCTATCCTTTTGCATTCGAGCTGCTGTTTACTTACGTGCTGCAGGATGGCCAATTACATACGCGGCAGCAATACCGCAATTTGAGCGAAGCTGCCGCAATGCCTTTCTATGCGGGCTTCCATCCTTACTTTGCGATTGATTCGGACAAAAAAATCGCCTTTAAAACCGATGCAACCCGCTATTACGACTATAACGATAATGTCGAGAAGCCATTCGAAGGCGTCATTGATTTTGAAGGACTGGTGGAAGCCGTTTGCTTGCTGGATGCGAAGAAGAGCGAAATCTCCTTCCCTGTCTTGCAAGGCGCCCGCGTTCGCATGACTTACGATGACATATTCAAATATATGCAGCTGTGGTCGGTTAAGGATCGTCCATTCATCTGCGTGGAGCCGTGGATGGCTATGACGAGCGAGCTGAACCGTCAAGAAGAGCTCGTTATGCTGAATGCCGGCGAAGAGCTAAGCGCTAATCTGACGATTAGCTGCGAGCGCTAAGCAGCCATACAAGCGTAAACGGCTGTCGCCGTCCTTTGGCGGCAACAGCTCGTTTCGCGGTGAAATATAAGCTTATTTATAAATGTGAAACTTATTAATTCTTATATTTAAACAAAAGTGAGGGAAGCCTCGCTCGCCATGAGAATTGCCTCAAGGGGAGTGAAGTTTCCCTCACTTTTTTATACGCCCAGCTTTGTATTAGTAGCCTTCCCCTTGACCGCCTGTCACGATGGCGATGCCGGAGCTTGCGCCAATGCGCGTTGCGCCAGCCGCAAACATTTGCAGCGCGGTTTCGCGGTCGCGTACGCCCCCCGATGCCTTCACGCCGAAGTCAGGACCTACGGTACGGCGCATCAGCGCAATATCCTCTACCGTCGCCCCGCCTTTGCCGAAGCCCGTTGATGTCTTCACGAAGTCGGCCCCTGCTTTTTTGCAAATTTCACATGCCGTAACCTTCTCTTCGTCTGTAAGAAGCCCCGTTTCAAGGATGACTTTAAGCAGTGCTTGTCCTTTGACTGCCGCTGCTACACCTGCAACGTCACGCTGTACGCCTTCGAGGTCGCCTGATTTCAGCAAGCCGATGTTCAGAACCATATCCACTTCTGTCGCTCCGTCTTCAATGGCAAACTTAGCTTCGGCAGCCTTGGAAGCCGTCGTTGTCGCTCCTAACGGAAAACCAACCACTGTCGTTATGCCTACTCCCGAGCCTTTCAGCTCTTCAGCAGCCGCTGCTACCCAGCCTGCGTTCACGCACACCGTCGCAAACTGATATTGCCTAGCCTCGCGGCAAATTTGCAGAATCTCTGCCTTCGTCGCATCCGCCTTTAGTATCGTATGGTCGATCATCGCCGCTACTTCCGCAGGCGTGTAATTCGTGCCGTTGCTCATTGATTATTCCTCCTGCATTCTTATGTACCGGTAAACGCGCTGCCGGAGCGCCTTGTCCCTATCCTAACCCAATCGATGAATGAGATGCGCCAGCCTAATTTTCATTATACGAAGCTTTGTATGAAACAACAACGATCTCCCTCTGAAATACCATTTGTTTACTTTTGCGTTTACGATGCGCTATGATTGTTATGCCCGTCACAACCGGCTTAAGTTACGCGCATTCGGCTGCGTAAAGGTTGAGCTGACATTAGGAGGTACAGCAACCATGGACAACATGTTAAGCAAAATAAATGAAGCTGCGGCTTACATACGCGGAAAGCTGCAAGTTCAGCCGCAAATCGGTCTCATCCTTGGCTCTGGTCTTGGCGTGATGGCTGACGAGGTTACCGAATCAATCGTCATTCCATACGAACAAATTCCGCACTTCCCTGTCTCTACAGTGGAAGGCCATTCCGGCGAGCTTGTCATCGGCCAGCTTGAAGGAAAAATCGTGCTTGTCATGAAAGGCCGCTTTCATTATTACGAAGGCTACTCTATGAAAGAGGTCGTGTTCCCTGTCTACGTCATGAAGCAGCTCGGAATCGAGACGCTGCTCGTAACGAACGCCGCTGGCGGAATGAACCGCTCCTTCGCCGCTGGCGATCTGATGCTCATTACCGATCATATTAACAACACGGGCAGCAATCCGTTAATGGGAACGAACATC
>DATJKM010000153.1:0-17150 GCA_035491515.1 Candidatus Udaeobacter sp.
TAAGAATTCTATCTTCTATAGTAGAGGATGAAGTACGGAAGAATGCATCTCCAACCAAGATCCCGGATGTCTTGCCAATTTCCTCCGAAGTAACGAATCGCATACCTTCAATTTGTATTTCTGAAACCTTGCTTATTGAGGAATTAAAAAATAATACCGCCAAAAGAGCAACAAACAATAGAATGAGAATGGTCAGCAGCTTCCGACTGCCCATACGCTTTCGGCTTGGCTCCTTCAGTACAGGCATCTGCGCGCTCATAACTTGTCCCTTCTTTCCCCAAAAAACATCCGGTTAACCTCTCTGCATCAGCCTACGCTTAGCATCAATAGGGTACCGGCTGTTTCTATCTTGCAGCACATGCGCATAGTATTAGTTATTAGGCACTGGCGAATATCGCGAAATCCGAGCACCGAGCCTCGTTAACATCGTTTCGATTTTTTCATAGCCTCGATCGATGTGATGAATTTGCTCAACGACCGTCTTTCCTTGCGCTGCTAAACCAGCAATGACAAGGGCAGCACCCGCTCGCAGGTCTGTCGCTTCCACCGTTGCACCATAAAGCCTTGGTACGCCGCGAATGAACGCAGCATTCATATCCACGCGAATGTCGGCACCCATACGGGTCAACTCATCCACGTGCTTCAATCTGCCTTCAAAAATCGTTTCTTTCAATACGCTCACACCATCTGCAAGCGTAAGCAGCACCATAACCTGAGACTGCAAATCGGTCGGGAAAGCCGGGTATGGAGAGGTTACGATTCTTTCAACCGCTTTCGGCCGGGTAGCACTGCCAACTTTAATTATATCACCGTCGACAACAATTTGAACACCTGCGCGACGCAGAACATGAATCAAGGAGGATAAGTGCGCGGGCTGTGTATTTTGGAGCGTCACCTGACCGCGCGTCGCGGCTGCCGCTACCATAATAGTCCCTGCTACGATGCGATCCGGAATAACCTTGTAACGACAAGGCGTTAGCGACTGTACCCCATCTATCGTTATCGTGTCGGTTCCGGCGCCCATAATTTTCGCGCCCATCGCATTTAGAAAACGTTGCAAATCTTGAATTTCCGGTTCACGTGCCGCATTGCTGATCGTTGAACGGCCTTCCGCCAAAGCTGCGGCCATCATAATGTTTTCTGTTGCTCCAACGCTTGGGAAGCTTAAATGAATATCGGCACCCCGCAATTTTTCTGCACGGCAAATAATTCGGTTACCCAGTTCTTCTATTTCTGCACCAAGAGCCTGCAAGCCTTCTAGATGAAGATCAATCTTCCGTTCCCCGATTGCACAACCGCCCGGCTGGTAAACCTGCGTTTCACCAAACCTCGCGAGCAAAGGTCCCATTAGAAAAATAGAAGAGCGCATCTGTCTCATTAACAATTCCGGCACATGGGATGTATGTGCAGTTTCAGTATCCAGCACAACTGTTCCTCCCGCATGCTCGGCGCGGCATCCTAATTCGCGCAAAATGTTCAGCATGACGTCGATATCCAGCAAATCTGGCACATGGTCTATCGTTGTAGTGCCTTCGGCCAGCAGACTGGCAGCCAGAATCGGTAAAGCAGCATTTTTCGCTCCTTGGATAACTATGGTTCCTGAGAGAGGTTTCCCACCTTCAATCACCAATTTGTCCAATGTATCACCTCCGAATTACCGCTCACCCACCACCAATACTTCCGGCACCAACAGGATGCCAAAACGGTCCTGAACCGTGCTTTGTATATGAGTCATGAGGGCGAGAACGTCTTCAGCTGTTGCTTGCCCGGTATTTACGATAAAATTGGCGTGCTGCTCGGATACTTGCGCTCCTCCGAGGCGTTCACCCTTCATTCCTGCCTCTTGAATGAGTCTAGCGGCAAAATCATTGGGCGGATTGCGGAATACGCTGCCAGCGCAAGCAAGCTGCAGCGGCTGCGTTCTCAATCTCCTCTCTTTGTAAGAGGCCATCGTGGTGAGGATTTCCTTCTTATCCCCTTCTGCCAGCTCGAAAGTTGCCTCAACGACAACGCCCTTTTGCTCATGCAGAATGGAATGACGGTAAGAAAAATGCATGTCTTCTCGATCGTAGCGAACCAATTCTCCCGTCTCCAGTACAATATCAGCTGACTTAAAGATACGTGACACATCCGATCCATGCGCGCCAGCATTCATATAGACGGCTCCGCCGACCGTGCCTGGGATTCCCCCCGCAAACTCAAGCCCGGTCAGTCCTTCCTTGCCCGCCATGACTGATAGCTTTATTAATGAATATGAAGCACCTGCTATCACTAGCGATTCTTCAAAACGCACGTAATCTAACCCTCTGTGCGGTTTAATCACAACGCCGCGAATCCCCTTATCACTCACCAACATGTTCGAGCCTCTGCCCAAATTAGTCCAGGGGATTTGATGTTTTTGCACCAAACGAACCGCTGATACTAATTCTTCTTTGCTGCGAGGGAGGATTAATATATCGGCGGGACCGCCGATTTTCCACGTCGTATAGTTCGAGAGCGGTTCGTTAAACAAAACCTCGCCAAGATTGGCTTGTTCCAATTCCGCTTTAAATGCTTCCATTAGTTGAACCTCCTAGCTGATTAAATGATTATAAAAACGATTCGCCATTCCAAGCTGCAACCATTCACGCATTGCCGCCAGGATTTTCTGCTGCATTAACCGCTCCTTTCGGGTGACTGTCACGAATTTAGTGTATCTTATGCCTCTATAGGCTCTTGTGTGACAGAGGCCCACAGCGAGTTGCCCGCTCACTGATCGTTTTTCGTTATGTTTGGGCGAATGAATAAGAATAGACGGCAAGCGAGGCGCCGTCGTTTCCGCAAGGGAAGGCGCTTTGCCGCTTACAACGATCGTTGCAGCCTCCAGCACCTCAGCCATTTTATTCAGATAAAGCGTTAGCCGCAGCTTCTTCCAGCCGTGGCCGCTTGTTCTATTCGATGTAAGGCAGATTCGTCATCGCTGCTGACGATATTTGGGTCAGGTATGATACCTTACCTCGAATAACGGGAAATGTTCAATAAAATTCCCAGAGCCGTTAGTAGAAGCGTAAGGGATGAACCTCCGTAGCTGACGAGCGGCAAGGTAATGCCCGTTACCGGCATCATGCCGATTACGACGCCGATATTGATCAGCACCTGTACGCCGACAATACCTGTGATGCCAACTGCCAGCAAGCTTCCGAATGTATCAGGAGAGGCAATGGCCGCACGTACGCCCCGCCAGACGACTACTAGAAACAATAAAATGAGAGTAACTCCGCCAATGAAGCCTAGCTCTTCCGATAATATCGAGAAAATAAAGTCAGTCTGCGGTTCAGGCAAATAGCTGAACTTCTGACGGCTCATGCCAAGACCAAGTCCTACTAGACCACCGGGCCCGATCGCATACAAGGATTGAATAATTTGATAGCCTCCGCCAAGCGGATCCGCCCATGGATCAAGGAAATTCGTAATCCGCTTCAAGCGGTATGGCGCCGCTATGATCAGGCCAACGAAGCCAGCAACACCGATAAGCGCCAATCCGCCCAAATGAGCCATTCTGGCGCCTGCCGTGAAAATAAGTATTAAGGAAGCGCCCACCATAACCGCTCCGGTTCCAAGATCAGGCTGGAGCATAATAAGACCAAAGGCTAGTCCAACCAGTCCAAGCGGCGGCATAAGCCCCTTTGTGAACTGCGTAATCGTCTGCTGCTTCTCCGAAAGCCATTTCGCTAAAAATAATATCATCGCCAGCTTCATAAATTCCGATGGCTGAATACCGAAAGAACTAATGCCCAGCCAGCTGCGTGCGCCTCCGCGAACGACACCGATACCGGGAATCAAAACGAGCAAAAGCAGCCCAAAGCAAACCATCAAAGCCATCGGCGCCCACTTTTTCCATACGGTATAGTGCGTATTCATTGTAAATAGTAACGCACCTACACCTAATCCGGCAAATAAAACCTGACGCTTCACAAAATAAAAACGATCGCCGAATTCATGAAAAGCAAGCACTGCGCTGGCGCTGTAAACCATAATTAATCCGATTGAGAGAATAAGCCCAATTGCAGTCAGCATCCAAATATCCGGGGCAGAACGCGCTTTGGCCATAGCGAACACACCTCTTAGCATGGGAAAGTAGGGACATGCCCCCTACTTACAAGGTATGCGCCGAATCTTTAAAAATGCGCCCTCTTTGCTCATATGAGGCAAACATATCCCAGCTGGCGCATGCCGGCGACAACAGCACAATATCACCTGGCTCTGCGATAGCTGCGGCTTGCTTCACCGCTTGCTGCAGGACGGACTCGGCGTCCTCATTAGGTTCGACGATTTCCACCTTAGCTAAACCTGCTAGCTCGGCAACGCGGGACAGCTTTTCCCTCGTTTCGCCCAAAGCGACCAGTCCTTTCAATCGCTCGCGGAATAATGGAACCAGCTCCATATAATCGGAACCACGGTCGAGTCCTCCCGCTACGAGTACGATCGGCGCTGTTAACGAGCGTACGGACATCGTGGTCGCAACCGGATTAGTCGCTTTGGAATCATTGTAATATTTGACTCCGTTTACCTCACGAACGAACTCCAGCCGGTGTTCTACCCCTCTAAACTGCTGCAAAGGCTCTATGAGCTGCTCTAGCGATGCACCGGCAGCTAAACACGCCGCAATGGCAGCAAGCGCGTTGGCAGCGTTGTGGCGGCCTGGAATACCAAGTTCAGAGACCGGTAAAATTACAATTTCCGTGCCATCCGTCTGGCGGAATACGATTTGTCTATTCAGCGCCGCTTCATGCTCCTGAGAATCAACGGTATCTCGCGCGTACGGCGGTTCAATGTAAATACCTGCTTCCAATCGCTCATAAAGAGAGAATGGCAGCAGCTGTGCGACCAAAAACTCCGATAACGCTCTGCACTCCGGGTCATCCCAATTGATGACAGCAACATCTTCCTCCGTCTGGTTGTCAAACAGCTTTGCTTTGGAATTGACATAGTCATCCATATCGCCATGATAATCCAAATGCGTCTCCGCGATGTTAAGCAGCAGGGCGATATGAGGCCGGAATGCGTTCGTACCTTTCAGCTGGAAGCTGCTTAGCTCGGCAACGATCCATTGGTCAGGCGCTGCCTCCAAGGCTGCTTCACAGAGAGGACGGCCGATATTTCCCGCAACAATCGGCTTTAAGCCGGCTGCGCTTAAGATCTCCCCGATCCAGGTCGTCGTCGTCGTCTTGCCGTTTGAGCCTGTTATGCCGATGATAGGTGCAGGAGAAAGCCAGTAGGCTGCTTCTACCTCTGTAATGATTTCAACGCCTAATTCCTCCGCCCGCTGAATAGGTGGAGCTGTGTAAGGTATGCCGGGATTTTTAATCAGCAGCGCTGTGTCCTCTGTTATGAGATCGTCTGGATGATAACCGCATAGCACAGAAATGCCCAAAGCAGTCAGTTCGTCCGCTTCGGGGCATAATTCGCGATCCTTCTTATCGTTCACAACGACTTCTGCGCCTAATTGATGAAACACCTTCGCTACGCTAACCCCACTTCTAGCCAAGCCCAAAACGACAACTCGGCGGCCTTGATAAGATGCCGGATGATTCATTTCTGACAGTCCCTTCTATGGATACATAAAGCGGCCCCAAATCAATCGGCAGCCGCTTTCCGTTATTTTACTCTCAATTAATTATATTACAAAGAGCAGTCCAATTGCTGCAAGCACTAATCCAACAAGCCAAAACACGGTAACGACCTTCCATTCGGACCAGCCGACCAGCTCGAAATGATGATGGATCGGACTCATCTTGAAAATTCGTTTGCCTCTAAGCTTGAAGGAGCCAACCTGTAATATAACCGACAGCATTTCGAGTACAAAAACACCGCCAATGATAATGAGCAGCAGCTCCGTCTTCGTCAAAATGGCTACCGCTGCAATCCCGCCTCCAATCCCGAGCGAGCCCATGTCTCCCATGAACACCTTGGCAGGATGCGCGTTAAATACGAGAAAGCCGAGAACAGCGCCGACCATCGCAGCGGAGAAAACAGCCGATTCATGCGCCGACGTTTGCAGCGCAACTACGGTGAAGGCGCCAAACGCAATCGCGCTCGTGCCTGCTAACAGGCCGTCCAGCCCATCGGTAAAATTAACCGAATTGCTCGCTGCGAACATAATAATAACGACAAGAGGGTAATAAAACCAGCCTAGATCAAAGCCCCAACCTGTACCCGGTACTGAAATTTCAGTACTGTGGTGCATGTTGTAGAGCATCGCGCACACGACAATGGAAAACAGCAGCTGACCGAACAGCTTTTGTCTGGCAGTCAGGCCAAGCGACCTTTTGAAAACAATTTTAATATAATCGTCCAAAAAACCGACTAGCCCGAAACCAAGCGATGCCGTTAGCAGCACCCAAAATTCCGCTGTTTTATCCGAAAACTTCAGGAAAGCGATCATAAGAGCGAACATAATAATGATTCCGCCCATTGTTGGAGTACCGCTTTTTTTCAGGTGGCTTTGCGGACCCTCTGTGCGGATTTGCTGACCGAACTTCAAGCGGCGAAGCAGCGGAATGAACAATGGTCCGAGCAGAACAGCTAGCAAGAAGGAAGCGCCTATCGAAAATAAGATGACCATCATGTCCATATCCTCACCCCACTTCCAAAGCTTGGACAATCTGTTCCATCCGCATACCGCGAGAACCTTTTATAAGAACGATATCCGTCGGCTGCAGTTGACTGCGAAGCCACTGTGCAAGCTTTTCTTTCTCTTCAAAATGGTGAACAACCTCATTCGCGGCAGCACTAGGGAAGCGCGATCTCACTCCCTGTGCGATATGCTGCGCTAATGGTCCGAACGTAAGGACGGCATCCGCCTTGCTTGGCGTAATATAAGCCCCGACCTCGAAATGCAGCGTCTCCTCCTCCGGGCCGAGCTCGAGCATATCGCCAAGCACAATCCATTTGCGGGTATAACCATCCAATTGCTCTACCAGATCAATCGCCGCGCGTACGGCTGTAGGATTGGCGTTATAAGCGTCATTCAACAGCATCGCGCCATTAAAAGCGCGTACCGGCTGAATACGCATACCTGTAAGCTTCAGGTCGCTTAAGCCTTCTATAATTTTTGCTGCAGGAACTCCGAAGAAACGGCCGATCGCAATGGCTGCAAGCGCATTGCTTACATTATGCTGCCCGGGAACCGGTATGCGTATGGAACCTAGTCCGCTTGGTGTACCGTTAAAGATGGCCGTAAATGTCGCGGATTCCGATTCAATGACGATATCGGCCGCCGACCATTCGTTATGCCCGGCTAATCCGAAGGTTCGGCGGACAATGCCCGCTGGGAGCATGGAACGCTTAAGTTCGGTATCGAGAAGCGGCTCGTCGCCATTATAAAGTAGCAATCCATCCTCGCTTAAGCCAAGTGCGATTTCCAGCTTTGCCTTTGCAATCCCTGCCCTGGAGCCAAGCTGCAGCAGATGCGCATCGCCGACATTCGTAATAATCGCAGCGTCCGGCTGGGCAATCTTCGTGAGCAGCTCGATTTCGCCGAAGCCGCTCATTCCCATCTCCAGTACAGCTACCTCGGTATCCTCCTCAAGCTGAAGCACGGTCAGCGGCAAGCCGATATGATTGTTCAGGTTGCCTTCTGTTTTGTGAACCTTATACGAGGTTCCGAGAATAGCTGCTGTCATGTCCTTAGTCGTTGTTTTGCCGTTGCTGCCTGTAATTCCGACCACGCGGACGACAAGCTCGCTGCGATAGGCGGCAGCCAGCCTCTGCAATGCTACGAGAGTATCTCCTACGATGAGCAGCGGCACATGGGCAAGCGATTCAGGAACCTCGCGCCCTTTCTGCCAAAGCGCGGCAACCGCTCCGTTCTGCACAGCCTGCTCCAAATACGCATGCCCGTCGAACTGCTCGCCGACGAGCGGAACGAACAACCGGCCCGCTGCAGCTTGCCGCGAGTCAGTCGTTACGCCCGTAATAATAAGCTCAGTATTGCTTCCATTCCATTTTGCGCCGCTCATTTCGGCTATTTGCTTGATCGTACGTTTAATCAATGTATGATTCCCCTTATCGCTTCTTTCGCTACTTTTCGATCGTCAAATGGATACTTGACTCCGTTAATATCCTGGTAGGTTTCATGACCTTTCCCCGCAATCAATACTACATCGCCTGGGCTTGCCATTTCAACCGCTTTTTGAATTGCCGCCTTGCGGTCAGCAAGTAATTCATATGATAAAGGATCGATATTGCTCATTATAAGTCCATTCTCGATATCCTTTAATATTAACTCCGGCGGCTCTGTACGAGGATTATCCGAGGTAATGATCGCATAATCAGCATACTTTACAGCGATGTTTCCCATAAGCGGCCGCTTCGACCGATCGCGATCGCCTCCGCAGCCAAATACGCACAGAATACGGTTCTCGGCGAACTGCCGGACGGCCCGCAGCACATTTTCCAAGCCATCAGGCGTATGGGCATAATCAACGATAACGGCAAATGCCTGCCCGGCATGAACGGCCTCGACCCGCCCAGGGACTCCAGGAATGGTGCTTAAACTCGCAGTTATTGCCGCAAGCTCTACTCCCTCGATTAACACGGTGCTGATAGCGGCAAGCGCATTATACACATTGAACTTGCCTACCATTTGCAGCGTTACGTCCGCCTCTCCCCGGAAGGTATTTACATGAAAGGTTGTTCCCTGTGCCGTTATACGTATATTCGAGGCGCGTACATCCGCCTCCTTATCGATGCCGTAGGTCACGACCTCCGCCGCCGTCAAATCTGCGTACTCGGCCGATATGGCATCATCCGCATTTAGAACGGCATAGGTACGCTCGCTCTCCTCGGCGGAATAAACATTACCGAGCCTTGAGAAGAACAATCCCTTTACCGCGGCATAACGGCTCATCGTTTCATGGTAATCCAAATGATCCTGCGTTAAATTCGTAAACACAGCCGTCCGAAAGCGGCAGCCCTTCACCCTCCCTTGCTCCAGCGCGTGGGAGGAAACTTCGATCGCACAATACTGCGAGCCTGCATCGCGCATCTCCCCGAGATAACGCTGCAGCTGAAGCGTTTGCGGGGTTGTGCTCGTCATCGGAAATGACTGTCCGTTAAAACGCCGTTCAATCGTGCCGATAACACCCGTAGACATACTTTGATCATTCAAAATTTGCTCAATCAAATACGTCGTAGTTGTCTTGCCGTTCGTCCCCGTAACCCCAATAAGTTTTAACGAATGACTTGGATAGCCATAGAAAAGGTTAGCAATAACAGCCATTGCAAGGCGGCAATCCTTAACCAAAATTTGCGGCAGCGGCAGATCAAGCTCTCGTTCCACAATCAGTGCTGCAGCTCCGGCTGCGGCCGCTTGAGACGCAAACAAATGACCATCCACGGTATGTCCTCGCAAGCAGATAAACAATTGACCCTCGCCAATACTTCTCGAATCAGTTTCGACTCCGGTCAATTCCGTTTCCCCATCGCCTATAAGCCGCCCGGTTATAAGCAGCTCCGCAACATCCTTTAAACGCATCTGCCCCACTCCTCCCTTAAGCGCCGGCGGAGGTTCGATATGCCGCCCGCAGCACCCTCGTTAACTACCATTATAGTCAATGTGAGTGGGATATATTATCTTCTTCGCCCAAATAGATCCGAATCGTCGAACCCCGGTCGACACGGGTCCCGGCGGCCGGAGCTTGGCGTATGACTGTTTTTCCCGAACCGGCAGAAGTGAGGTTGAAATTCATATTCAAATCCTCGTACAAATCCGATACTGTTTTGCCAACCAAATTCGGTACGGTTACGATTGGCGTTTCTCCGTACTTATAAATCCGGTCGATCTGTTTCTCGCGCGCTGGCACTTCCAAGATCGAGAGTGCGTCCTCCATAATATTGCGGACGATAGGCGCCGCTACGACACCTCCGAACTGAATCCCCTGCGGATTGTCCACGGCTACGTAAATGACGATTTGCGGATCATCCGCCGGAGCAAAGCCGATAAACGAAACAATATGCTCATTAGGTGAATAACGTCCGTTGATAACCTTCTGCGCGGTCCCCGTCTTGCCGCCCACGCGATAGCCGTCGATGAATGCATTGCGGCCTGTACCTTTCGCTACAACGCTCTCGAGCGCTTCCCGCACCTGCTTCGACGTATCGTCGGAAATGACCTTACGCACGACAACGGACTCTACGGTCTCCACAGTCGCTCCGGTATCCGGATTAATCCATGCTTTCGCAACATGGGGCTTGTAAAGCGTACCGCCGTTAATTGCCGCGGACACTGCCGTAATTTGCTGAATAGGCGTAACCGATACCCCTTGACCAAAGGCTGTCGTAGCAAGCTCTACGGGACCGACCTGATTCAGCTTGAACAGGATTCCGTTCTCCTCGCCGCCAATATCGATGCCGGTCTTCGTGCCAAAGCCAAAGTTTTTAATGTAATTGAACAGCTTTTCCTTGCCCAGCCGTTGACCAAGCGTGACAAAGCCGGGGTTGCAGGAATTTTCAACAACCTCCAAAAATGTCTGGCTGCCGTGTCCGCCCTTCTTCCAGCAGCGAAGCCTAGCCCCTCCAACCTCAATCGCGCCCGGATCAAAGAAACGCTCGTTTTTCAAATCAACCTTCTTTTCCTCCAAAGCGGCAGCAAGCGTAATGATCTTAAAGGTGGAACCCGGCTCGTACGTCATCCAGATCGGAAGATTCCGGTTATAGACCTCTGTGGGCACCTCGCGATACTTGTCAGGCTCAAAGGTAGGACGGCTCGCCATACCAAGAATTTCTCCGTTATTCGGATCCATCGCAATCGCGATTATACCATCCGGCTGCAGCTTCGTCATCGCCTGGTCAAGCTCTCGCTCCATAACCGTCTGTATTTGCTTATCGATCGTAAGCTGCATCGTAAGCCCGTCCTTCGGTTCAACATAAGTATCCGAGGAATTAGGCATTTGCCTTCCCGCAGCATCGGAGAGAAAGGACACGCTGCCTCCGATACCGCTAAGCTCAGTATTATATTTTGCTTCAATGCCGGTTAAGCCTTGATTATCAATTCCGGTAAAGCCAAGCACATGCGCCGCAAGACTGCCGTAAGGATAAAAGCGTTTATTATCTTCAGCTACTACAATCCCTTGAAGACCAAGCGCACGAATTTGTTCGGCTTTATCGATCGTAATTTTGCGGCCGCCGGGTCCAAGCTTAACGATCATTTTTTTGGTTTTAATTTTGTTATACAGCGTTTCCTGCGACATGTCGAGCAGCGGAGCAAGAGCAGCAGCAACAGCCTGCTGGTCTTTAATTTGCACGGGAATCGCGTAGACAGTAGGAGAACTGACGTTGTAAGCCAGCTGAATGCCGTTACGATCCACAATCTCGCCTCGCTTCGCCACATACGGGATGTCGCGCCGCCAAGAGTTTTCCGCTTTATCCGCGAGCTCCTCACCCTGCCACAGCTGCACATAGCTAAGTCTGATACATAAGGCGAGGAATGAGACCCCAGCCAATATAAGTACGATAAATAAGCGTCGCCTAACCGTTACATTGGATACCTTCATAACTTGTTCCCCCTTCGCTTGACTGTTTCGAAGGAGCGTTCGATGACGCTCATTCCCAGATTATTCGGGACAAGCGGACGATAGAACAAGCTTTAAACAAAGGCAGCTGCCTGTATGATCAGAACCATTCTCTTGTCTTACTCAGCGGAGGCATTGCCGCTATCACCAGCATCGGTATTGGCCGCTTCATTGCCTTTAGCCGCCTGCTCCTTACTTTGTGCTGAGCCGCCTGGGGCGGCGGCATCTTCTTTCTTGACCGCCTCTTCGGAATCTGAGCCATCAGCCGCCGTATCCGTCTGAGCTGCTGCGCCATGCGGCGGTGCAAGCACGACTTTTAACACTCTAACGTTATTTAACGTCTCTTCCTTCTGGGATACGACAAAGCCTTGTCCCTCGGGAATGAGACGAATGCCGATTAGCGAAGTTATTTCGAGCGCATCCCGGAGAGATACGCCTTTCAAATCCGGTATGGTCAGCTTTTCCCGCTGCTCTGTAATCAAATAAATCTTCTGCGTTGGATGTACGGATGAGTCGGCCGCAGGAATTTGCTGCAATACCGTTTTGCCGTTCCCGACCAATTCAAAGGTCATTGCCTTCGCTTTTAATTCCGCTTTGGCCTGAGCAACCTGCAGCTCCGTTAATTTAGGAACCGTCATCGTTACTTCCTTCTTCACGTTTTTCGAATCTGTTGCATAGTTAGGCGCTACTCCCATTTTGCGCAAGCTCTTCAGCACGATTTGCTTGAACGCCGGGGCAGCTACCGTTCCTCCCCCGACCAGGGAGTCATTCGGTTCATCAACAACGATATACACGACGATTTTCGGATTATCAACCGGCGCGTAACCGATAAAGGAAACGACGAATTTCGAATCGGAGTAAGAATTTCCTACAACCTTTTGAGCTGTCCCTGTTTTCCCCGCTACTCGGTAGCCTTCGATATACGCATTTTTACCGGTACCCTTCTCCTGATCGGATACAACCTGCTCCAAATATTCGCCCACTTGACGGGATGTTTTCTCAGAGATAACCTGACGGATCACCTTCGGCTCGAATGTCTTTGTCGTTTTGGTTGCAGGGTCCGTCATACTTTTCACGATTTGCGGCTGCAGCAGCTTCCCGCCGTTCGCAACAGCCGCGACAGCCGCGACCTGTTGAATAGGCGTAACCGAAACCCCTTGACCGAATGTTGCATTCGCTACCTCGCTTGCGTACTGAAAGCGAATGGAGCCCGTAAGCTCATTTCCGAGCTGTATGCCAGTCTTTTGTCCGAAGCCGAAATTCGTTATGTAGTCTCTAAGCTTTTCTTCTCCCAATCGCTCGTATCCAAGCTTAACGAAAGCAACGTTACTCGAATATTTCAGACCATCTAAGAATGAGATCGTTCCCCAGCCTTCGCGCTTAATATCACGAATGGGCCTCGGAACACCTTTAATTTTGATTTGGCCTGATTTATACCTTTCATCCGGATTAAAGACCCCTTCTTCAACTGCCGCTGCCAGCGTTACGATTTTGAAGGTTGAGCCTGGCTCGTACAACGATTTAATCGCATGATTATAGGAGTTCGAATTGTTTTTCCAATATTCATTGGGATTGTATTGCGGTGTGTTGGCCATCGCCAAAATCTCCATCGTATTGGGATCGGCGGCGATTGCCGTCGCGCTCTTCGGCGCATACTTTTTCACGATCTCTTGCAGCGCTTCTTCTACGTAATTTTGAATATCGCTATCGATGGTCAGCTTAATCTCTTGGCCATCCTTGGCGGGCTTAAATTCCACTTCGCCCTCCGCAAGCTGAACCCGCTTTCCGTCCTTCTCATACTTGATATAGCCGTTTTCACCGCTTAGCTGCTCGTTGAAAAAAGCTTCAACGCCTGTCATTGCTGCGCCGTCTCTATTCAAATATCCCACCAGCTGAGAAGCTAATGATTTTCTGGGATAAAAACGCTTCAAATTTTCCGCCAAATCGATACCAACATCAGTCACCTTCTTTTCTTTGGATAACTCTTCACGGAACTCTCTAATTTTATCTGCCAGCGTTTTATCAATTTGCCAGCCTCCGTTACGCACCTCCCGGTGAACGACATAATTTCCGTCTTCTTTTTTGGCGTTTACATTTTTTCGAAGCTCTTCTTTAGAGATGCCTAGTATATCATGCAGGCCATCGATAACATCTTCTGTAAGGTCCTCATCATGGATCACTTTCGGATTAACGGAAACATTATAAGCGATCGTATCCATCGCCAGCACATTCCCGTCGCGATCGGCAATTGTCCCGCGCCTAGCTACAAGCTCCTCTGCCGCGGACCATCTCGTCTTCGCAAGATCATACCATTTGGCGCCTTCAACCACCTGCACAATATAAATTCTGCTTATTAAAATGAGAAAAAGGAGGGTCATTACCCCTCCAAACAACAGTGTCCGTAATCTAATTCTTTTTTTCATCATCGCTCACCCTATTCACGCATTGCCGATTTGATCTCGTCATCACCGGTATTTACCGTTATACCGCCCTCAAGGGAGCTAACCATTCCTTGAGTCTCGGCAAGCCTTCGGATGCGTTCAGGATCGCTGAGCATCTCGACCTGCTTCTTTAAGTCTTCCATTTCGATATTCATCGTCTGGTATTCGCTGTTTAGCTTCTTGATTTGAAGGTTCATATCGTAGATTTGCGCGTAGCGGAAAATAATGACACCAGCGACTACAACGCACATTAATACTGTGAACATATACAACAGCTTTTCTTGAACCGGTAAGGATTTGCGAGTCTTTACAAGTCGCTTCGTTTCTTTGATAACCGTTTGCTGATCCTGCTTCCGCTTGGGCTGCAGCGCTAAATTGCCATTCACATACGCCAATTCAAATCCCCCTCTTACAATTTTTCTGCTACTCTAAGCTTTGCCGACCTTGCGCGCGGATTGAGCTCAAGCTCTCTCTCGGAAGGTACTACTGGCTTGCGGTTAACTAATTTCACCGACCCGTTATTTCCGCATACGCATAACGGAAAATCAGGCGGACAAGTGCATTTCTCCACAAACTTCGCAAATATTTGCTTGCAAATGCGATCCTCCAGCGAATGAAACGTAATGACGGATGCGCGCCCGCCAGGCTTCAGGCAGCGAATCGTCTGCTCCAGCGCCTCTTCTTCTGCACCCAGCTCATCGTTCACCGCTATACGAAGCGCTTGAAAGGAGCGTTTGGCGGGATGTCCGCCGGTACGTCTTGTTGCGGCTGGAATCGACAGCTTGATCAGCTCGGCCAGCTCGGCGGTATTCTCGATCGGCGCCTTTTCTCGTGCCTTCACAATGTTCCTGGCAATTGAACGGGCAAATTTCTCTTCCCCATAACGATCCAATATCCGGGAAATATCACGCTCATCCCACGTATTGACGATTTCATGTGCAGTTAAATCACCTTCTCGATCCATGCGCATATCAAGCGGTGCATCATGATTGTAGCTGAAGCCGCGCTCCGCTTCGTCTAATTGCGGGCTTGACACCCCAAGATCGAACAAAATGCCGTCTACCTGCGGGATGCCTTCCAGCATTGGAACGCCGCATCCTCTAAGCTCCTGCTCCAAATCACGGAAATTGCTTCTTATTAGCGTTACTTTATCCAAATAAGGAGCAAGCCTAACACGAGCGTTATCCAGCGCCCAGTCATCCTGATCGAATGCGATTAACCGCCCTCCTTCGCCTAGTCGGGATGCAATAAGCTCGCTATGGCCCGCTCCCCCAAGCGTACAATCGACGTAGATGCCGTCTGGCTTGATAGCCAAACCGTCAACCGCTTCTTCCAAAAGCACTGTAATATGCTGAAACACGCCTTAGCCCTCCCATTCTTGTTGTCCGTTCTAGAAGTTGAAATCGAAATCGACGAGCTTCTCTGCGATCTCGTTAAAAGTTTGCTCCGATTGCTCGTAGTAGCCATCCCATGTCTGCTTGCTCCAAATTTCAACGCGGCTGGAGACGCCAAGCACCATGCAATCTTTATCGAGCTTCGCATAATCGCGAAGATGGCCGGGTATGTTTACCCTTCCCTGTTTATCAAGCTCACATTCGGTAGCTCCGGAAAAGAAAAACCGGGTAAATGCGCGTGCGTCTGATTTCATAAGCGGCAGCGATTTAAGCTTTTGCTCCAAAATGCTCCATTCACTCATGGGATATACGAATAAGCAATTATCCAAACCGCGGGTAGCAATAAACGAGGCTCCGAGTGAATCACGGAATTTCGAAGGAATGATGATGCGGCCTTTCTCATCAATGCTATGTTGAAATTCGCCCATAAACATGACTTCGCCCCACCTCTTCCCCTCTATCCTCCACTTCGCCCCACTTTCCCCCACTAAGATACAGTAGTTCGCCACCTAAAATAAAAATCCTGCTCCATGAGCAGGATTTTTCAAAAATATTTCATAGTATTAAAGATTATAGGATGGGCGGCTGCTCTTCATCGCTAGACTCCACCCTCTTCAAAGCCTTTCCTTTCTTCTTCCGCCGGGATAACCAGACAGCAGGAATTGCAATGACGGCAAGCACCGCTGCAACAGGCACTGCGCCCGCCAAAACAACGAGTACGAGGTTGAACGCTTCCCACACGACCTTCGTGCTGGCTGCTAAAGCATCTGACATCCTGCCGCCCAAATGCGGATTTTTCAAGCTTGTATTTTTTAATGCCTGATCTGTTTGATATAGGCGCAGCTCCACTGTTGAGTAGGAAACGTTGTTATCCAAATATCGAATTCGTCCTTTGATTCGCTCGATTTCCTCCTGCACCTCCGAGAGCTGCTGTGAAAACTTTAGTAAATCATCAGCCCGTACGGCCTTATCCATCATCGCCAGCAGCCTTGTTTCCACGAGTTGTTTCGCTTTCAGCCGCGATTCGAGATCAACGTATTCCTCGGATACGTCTTTGCCTCCGATATTCCGTTCGAAATCACGATGTTTAATTTGCTCGATACGGTCGATGAATGACATAAATCCAGCAGCCGGCACTTTGATCGTATAGCTTGAGCCGACTTCCCCTTCATGCCTCGTATCTTGAAATTGTAAAATATAGCCGCCGCTTTGATGAATCGCGTTGCGCAGCGAAGTCGCAGCGGATGCCAGTTCATCCACCTGCATGCTTAATGACGCCGTATAAATAATTTTTTGGTTGAATCCTTCTGCGCCGGCAGCTGTCCCGGAAGCAAAGCCTCCGCCGCTTGTCGGTTCCGTAGCATCCCCATCAGCTGCCGGCTCCTCCACCGGTTCATTATCGCTGGAGATCATGTCGCCAGCAGCGCTGCTGCCTGCTTCCGATGATCCCGTTTGCTCGGACATCTCCCCCTTGGAGTTCGCTGAATCCCCGTTTGCCGATGAGCAGCCCGCCAAGAGCCCGAATAATAAAACAATAACAGCCCACATGCATAAGCCTTTTTTATATTTATTCATTGCTATTCCCCCCTTGCTATTTTTACCTATAGACGCAGCCTTTGAAGCAAAGGTTACAAATCAAAAAAAAGCCGCGATAGCTCGCGGCTTTCCAAATGATTTATTCAGCTTCCTTCCAGCTGTCCAGATAAGCAATTTGCTCCTCCGTTAGCTTATCGATACCGAAGCCAAGCGATTGCAGCTTAAGC
>DATJKM010000154.1:0-4127 GCA_035491515.1 Candidatus Udaeobacter sp.
GCACAGCAATGTGTGGAGCTGACGAATACTAATCGGTCGAGGGCTTATCCTAAAGAAGTTTGCCAGGACCCATACATCCGGCAGACAGCAGCTATAAGGTTCAGCAAACCTAACTTTCGTATCCAGTTTTCAGGGCGCAAACTTAGTTGTGGAGCGTTGCCTAGTGCAACTGATACAGCTTAATTGCGAAGACATTTGGCGATGTCATTACCTGATCTTGCATGCGTCCCCGAACGCTGCAAGCGACAATTATTCGGGGGACAAGCGTGGCGGTGTAGCTCAGCTGGCTAGAGCGTACGGTTCATACCCGTGAGGTCGGGGGTTCGATCCCCTTCGCCGCTACCATTACCTTTCTTTATCGCAACATTCGGAGGCTTAGCTCAGCTGGGAGAGCATCTGCCTTACAAGCAGAGGGTCGGCGGTTCGATCCCGTCAGCCTCCACCATTATTTACTTATTCGGTTTTTGACCGGATCCACTTGGAGCTGTGGTGTAGTGGCCCAACATGCCTGCCTGTCACGCAGGAGACCGCGGGTTCGAATCCCGTCAGCTCCGCCATTTTTCTTTAAAGTAAGGCTCGGTAGCTCAGTCGGTAGAGCAGAGGACTGAAAATCCTCGTGTCGGCGGTTCGATTCCGTCCCGAGCCACCACTTTATTTTTCGTAATAACGAAAAATAGGCATTTGCATGGAGGATTAGTGAAGTGGCTAAACACGGCAGACTGTAAATCTGCTCTCTCTGAGTTCGGTGGTTCGAATCCATCATCCTCCACCAGTTTTTTTAAACATCAAGAGTCATTAGCTCAGTTGGTAGAGCACCTGACTTTTAATCAGGGCGTCGTAGGTTCGAATCCTACATGACTCACCATTTTTATTACAAAAACCATCGTAACCGAAGATCTTAGGATCTTCGGTTTTTTGATTTTGTTATTTTGGAACAGAAAAGGTGTACGCATTAAGCAGCTTACCGCTTACATGCGTACACCTTTATTTATTAATGAATTCGTTATTTGCTGCGAAGAGAAAGCTCGTGAACCAGCTCATTTACGGTCTCCGATAGCCGTAGAGACAGCTCTTCATTTAATTCAAACACGGGGGCTTCGTTAGGCTCTTGCGTACGATTAATTTGCGAATCGACAGCGTAAACGCCGCTAACATAAAGTTTTGCGCCCATTGAAGCGAGTACAGGCTTAAGGGAGTAGTCAATGGAGAGAAGATGGGCAATGGTACCGCCGATGAACAGAGGAGCAATAATTTTTCCATCAAGCCCCTTTTGCGGCAATAGATCCAGAAATGTTTTCAGTACGCCTGTGAAGGATGCTTTATAAACAGGACTTGCAATAATAACGGCATCGGCGTTTTCTACTAATTTATTCGCTTCTATAATAGCAGGGCTGCCAAAACGAGCATGAATGAGATCTTCGGCCGGTAATGAAACGACCGTAATCAGATCGACTGAAAGGTTTTTCTCCGTTAATTGCTGCTCTACGAATTGCGTGATCCCGTTCAAGCGTGATGAAGCATTCGGACTACCGGAAATAATAACGATATTCGCCATGTGTACTCTCCTCTTTTATACTAATAATATGCAGATCAATATTCAATTAATCCGATGAGTTAACTTTGAATAAATCGTACCACGAATTGGCCATTTTGGTCAAACAAGTATGATTTGTTTCTTGTATTTTATCGATATAAGGGAACAATGTATACATACGGAAATAAATTAGAAGAGAAAAAGGGGTATTGCAATGGTATATGGACTTGCGGCATTAATCAGCTTTGCGATAGTATTTGCTTGCGTACCACCGCTTCGGATACTTGCACTGCGCCTAGGCTTCGTTGACCGTCCCAATCAAAGGAAGATACATAATAAGCCGATACCTCTAATGGGAGGAGCGGCTATTTTTGTTGGCTGCGTTATCGCGATGTTTATTTTTATAGGCGTTACACCGCTTACTTGGACCATTGTTACGGGAGGCACACTGCTCGTTCTCGTCGGGCTTCTGGATGATGGCGCTAAAGCGAAGGGAAGAGATTTTCCGGTATGGCCGCGCGTTATTCTTTATATGGGAGCCGCTTCAATTCCCACCTTATTTCATATTAAAATTGCCGGAATCGCTAATCCGTTTACGAACCTGTTCATTTCTTTTCCCGATTGGTTCTCATGGCTTACAACGATGCTATGGGTTTTCGGATTGATCAATATGATCAATTTTATAGATGGGGTTGATGGACTTGCCTCAGGCGTCTGCACGTTATCAGCGCTCACGCTGTTAATCGTGGCTCTCATAAAAGGGCAGCCAAGCACGGCTATTCTCGCGGTCATTGTAGCAGGCACGTGCTTTGGATTTTTAGTGCATAATTTTTATCCGGCGCGCATTTTTATGGGCGATGCCGGAGCCACCTTTCTTGGCTATACGCTTGCGGTTATTGCGGTAGACGGAACGTTTAAGAGGGCAACGTTCATTACGCTGCTTGTTCCGTTATTGGCGCTTGGATTGCCTATTTTCGACACGGCTTATGTTATGATGCGCAGGCTTATTAGCGGGAAGGGTTTGCATCGTGCAGACAAGCTTCACACGCATCATGTTTTGATGAAATGGGGTCTGAGTCAGGTACAGACGGTGTCGTTTCTTTACTTAATTGCTGCGCTATTCGCGCTATTGTCGATCATTCTTTTATTGGCTATAGGCTGAATTAGGTAAGCGCTTGTGGTACAATGACGAAAAAAGGCATTATTCTACAAATAAGTAGGAATAAGCTTTTTACTCATTAATCCGCTAACGCTTGTGGAGATTGGAGAAAGAGAAATGAGCACGACAGACTGGTTGAAGCCTCTGCAGCACATTTTGAACTGTCCGGTACATGCTGTTTCGAAATCGATGGCGGAGTGGAGCGATTTAGTAAGTAATACTGCTGCGATGCGGCAAGGCGATCAAAAATTTTCTTCTCCTATTGAAGGAGAGCGCATCGAAAAAGATGGAAGAACGTGGATCGTTATCGCTTCTACTGAATATGCAGTAGATCTATTAGAAATTGAGAGTTCTTCCTTGCAGACGACCGAAAAAGAACTGATTAGCTGGACATTACAGCTTAATCGCGGCACTTTGGCGGAGAAAAAGAGAGCGGCACTCCCGGAAACGGAAAGGAATGCGCTAAAGCTGGGCGATTGGATTCAGAAGCAGCTGGAGTCTGATGAGCCTGCCTATTCTTTACCGGATCATTTGACAGTTGGCAGCCGTTTATTTAACGAAATGATTCCATTCTTACTCGTGACCGAGCAATCAGGTACCAAGCAAGCAACGTATACGGAGCTGGAGAAGCTGCTGCGATCATTCATGTCCGATGATGTATTGCTCATTCCGCTCAAGAGCCAGGAATGGCTCATTTGGGGGTCTGTGTCGTTACTAAAGGATGAGGATTCGGATGCATTTGACGAGCAGGAGGAAGAAACGCTGGAGGATAGCTTAGCGTCGATTGGCCTTGGATTGCACGAGATGCTTGCCAGCGAATGGATCGGCGAATGCCATCTGGCTGTCGCACATCCAACATCACCGGCGAAGGGAATGGTCGAGACGACTATTCTGCTGCGGGAAACGATAAATCTCGGACGAAAATTCCATGTAGGAACAAATATTCATTTGCCGTGGATGCTTCAGCTTGAACGTTTATTAAACTCGATTCCTGAAGCACAGCGCTCCAAATACTTAGAGCAATCGCTAAAAAGAGCCGATTTATTTGTGGAATCAGAAATGTTGAGCACTTTAGACACTTTTTTTACGCTCGATTGCAATGTCAGCGAGACGGCGAAGAAATTATATATTCATCGTAATACACTTTTATACCGTTTAGACAAACTTAAACAAGAAACGGGACTTGATGTCAGGCAGTTTCGGGATGCTGTTTTAGTCAAAATTATATTACTATTGTATAAAGTTACGAAAAGAAATTAGTTTTTTTGTAAAGTATGTGCATAGTCACATTCGCCCCTGTGGGATAAGATATAGGCATATCGAAATTTCTTTCTAGGGGGAAAATTAACATGGCAGGCGTACGTTTAGAAGGCATTTACAAAAAATATCCGGGTACTGACAAAGCATCGGTTACTGACGTTAACTTAGATATTA
>DATJKM010000155.1:0-26523 GCA_035491515.1 Candidatus Udaeobacter sp.
AGCACAGCAATGTGTGGAGCTGACGAATACTAATCGGTCGAGGGCTTATCCTAAAGAAGTTTGCCAGGACCCATACATCCGGCAGACAGCAGCTATAAGGTTCAGCAAACCTAACTTTCGTATCCAGTTTTCAGGGCGCAATTCACATAAATTGCAGACCACCGACAGGTGGTTTTTTTGTGTTCATTGTTCAAGGAAAGCATTTTGAATTCTAGAATCGGTAGCATTTGAAAATTAAGTGTTAGACTTACCTATTAAAAATACAAAAAACAGCAGCCTCAGACGTGAAAGTCCTAGACTGCCTCTGTATTATTATTGAACTAACGTTCCCCGTTTGTTGAACAACAGTTGTCCGTCTTATCCGATGTTATCCCTTTTGCCCGAGATTCAATCCACCACTTTAATCCCGCGGCTTATCATCTTACTCTATATTACCGGAGCCGGCGCTCCATACTCGGCCCACTGCTCTTTCGTCGGGCCGTAAAGATCCGGCACACGAAGGCCGGCCTGACGCATCAGGACCGTCATTTGACCGCGATGATGAATCTCATGCTTTACGAGGATATCCAGTGTCAAGCCGTTCGGCCATTGATCGCCGTACATGTCGCTCATGATGAGCAGATTCTCATCCTTCCAACTGGACTGTATAGCATCAAGGAGCGCTTGCGAGGTCCGCTTATAGACCGCCGCAATGTCTGCTGCCGAGGCTGGCACCGACACATCTTCGCCCGGTCCTTCGAAAGACAATCCAGTCCGCGATGGCATTTCGTGCAACGTCTGTACAAGGTGCCATGCAAGACGTCCAAGCGTTCGATGGTCGCTTGTTATCTGTTGGCCAAGAGACTCGTCCGTGAGCGCCTCCAGCGTCCGCATCGTTGCTGCCGTTTCATTCCGCCAAGTTGCGGCAAAATCCTCGATGTGTTTATACATATTTAACATCTCCCTTTTGTAATGGAATAGCACCATTATATCATTGTTTAATTTCAATATTTGTAAGTGTGTAAGTAACGCAGCCTTTACCCATTCTCCACGATGCATTAATTCAAGTTATGGCAACCGATATAATTTCTTGTCCCAATTTCCGCAAAGGGTATATGTTCTTGTGAATAAAAAACGGCCGTAGAAGCAGCCGCGGAAGATGGTATTTGTCCTAATTGGCAGGAACTGTTGACATACTAGTGTTTAATTCATCCTGGTACATAAAAAGTCCATATTCCGTCATAACAGAGGAGTGGCCCAGTTGACGAAGCATAGCAGACAGATTACCTCGGTGGTACGTACCATGATTCACAACTTGTATAATAAATTCTGAATATCTGGTGTTCAAAATTCCAGCGTAAGGATTATCCAGGACAACCTCTTTCTCAAGATCCGCATGCTCGTTAATACATGCTTTGAATCTCACGGACAAATCGTCATACATAGTTTCCAGTTCCTCAAGGCTTCTAGCTTCTGCATCCGCCTCGATTTGAAAAGAAGCTTCCATAGCCTCATTCATACTTTTACCCATCAGGATGTCAAGCCAACCGCAATCAACCTTGTATATATGTGCCATGACCTTCGACACCGACGAAAACACGCTTTGAATTTCCTGATTGTATAGGTGATGCGGAAGCTCCTTTAATCGATTAAAGATTAATTTATTTGCCCATACGTGATAGTCGTAAAATCTCAAACTATGATTTGTCATTTCAATTACCTCCGGTTTTTGTAGTTTAATTATGAATTCATCATACAATGGCAACCCTGACAACTGCATGTCAGAGATATATTAATGAGCAGCAATTTATTTTTGTTCACTAACGTTGCATAAGACTCATACTACAAAGCAGACAGAATGGTTTAAAATTCTGATAATATTAATGCAACGCTAGTAAAAATGGAAAAATACCACTGTGACACCCTTATTCACTCAGGTTTCTCCGAATCATATAGCATAGAAATATTTTCTGCCATTTCGAATCATCCACTTATATTGTGTAAGCGGTTTCTTAATGTTCGTTTCAAATAAAAAAATCGTTATAATAGAGAGTAGTCAACAATGATGTGAGGACGGAGGGGGTTGCAATGATCGGAGAACGTATTAAGATGCTACGCAAGAGAAATGGCTTATCACTGACCGAGCTCTCCCAAAGAGCCGGTGTCGCGAAATCTTATTTAAGCTCCATTGAACGAGGGCATCAACAAAATCCTTCGATTCAGTTTCTCAAAAAGGTAAGTGCTGTATTGAAAGTTACAGTTGAAGAATTTTTGCATATTGACCAGTCTGAGCAAAAGGTTGATCTTGAACATGAATGGTCCGAATTGATAAGAGAGGCTGTGGCCTCTGGTGTCAGCAAGGATCAGTTTAAAGAATTTTTGGAATTTAACAAGTGGAAGAGTAAGCGCGAATAACGTTTTATTTGTTATTAAACAGCCGTTTCTTGAGTGTCATCCTTATCACTTTCCTGAATGCACAGAAAAACTTTACGCACGTCTTCTTTCGTAAACCCCATTGATCGCGCGCTTTTTATTAGGGCTACCCATTCCAAATCCAAGTCCTGATTATCCTCTGATTTTACAAGTCCCATAATCTTATGTCCCCCATTCATTTTGGGACGGTTGCACCACTGACTCCTTGCGTTTAAGGTGCCCAGATACTAAACTCATTTCAACGTCTCCCTTTTACTTCTTCATTTGATTTCTATATCTATTATAAATCTGCTCTTTTACGCATGTTATCGCTTCATGTCTCACAAAAATGATAGATTATTTCATTTTTTGTCGAATTGATTGTAAAGGACACATAATGCTATTTTACTTGTCTTATTAATTCGCATTTCTTCTCATGATTTCGGAAAGGACCTCATTCCTCAGATGCTGGCGGCCGGGTCGAATGTGTATGCTTATCCTTTGCATGTTCCAGCTCAGGCTGTCGAGAAACCTCGACAGCCATTTTTCCGTCCATTGTTACGCCTGGCAATGTTCATGATTCAATGCATAATGTGGAACGACTTTATATATTTTATACTGCTTACAGTGCAGTATCTCATGTACCGTAGTGGATTAGAGACAAGTTTACATATAGGCTGCTTTTTCCTATTTGGTAGAGACGAGGGAAGGGTATCATTCCTTAACGGCACCGATCACAATTCCTTTAACAAAGTACCGCTGGAGGAAGGGATAGACCGCTAGAATAGGCAAAGCGCCGATAAAAATTTGCGAGGCGCGAATCGTACGCTGCGAGAGATTGGCAACGACCGCCGGGTCCAGCTTCGTCATATCGGCTTGCACGATAATCGTCTGCATGAAGCTTGCGAGCGGAAGCTTCTCCGCATCCTTCATGTAGATGATACCGTCGAAATAGGAATTCCAATGTCCGACCATGATAAACAAGGACACTGTCGCAATAGCGGGCAAGGAGATCGGCAAGTAAATCATGAAGAAGGTCCGAAGCTGGCCGGCTCCGTCGATAAAGGCCGCTTCTTCGAGATCCTTTGGAACGGTACGGAAAAAATTAAGCAGCAAAATAATGTTGTAGACCGCTACCATTCCCGGCAGGATGAGCGACATTAACGTATTCATCAGACCGAGCTTCAGGATAAGGAGATAGCTCGGAATCAGGCCGCCGCTGAACAGCATCGTGACGACAAAATACCAAAGATAAATATTGCGCGCGCGGAAGACACTGGCCTCCTTGGACAGCGCATAGGCGGCAATGGTGTTAACGAGCATAGCGAGCGCGGTGCCAAGGATGGTCCGCTGTACCGACACCCATAAGGATGACAGGAAATTGACGTTGTCGAACGTTTTGGCATAGGCTTCAAAGGTAAAGCCGATTGGCCAGAAGGTAACGAGTCCAGCGTTGGCGGGAGCGGAGGAGCTCAAGGATACCATCAGCAGATGGAACAAAGGCAGCAGGCAGAGAACGGAAAGAACGGCTAAGAACACATTGTTGAACATGCTGAAAATGCGGTAAGGCAGCGTTTTGTGGTGCATAGGTTGTCATCCACCCTTTCTAGAAGATCCGGTAGCCGGCGAATTTATAGGCGAGCCGATAAGAGATTACGATTAGGATTAAGCTGATCATCGATTTGAATAGGCTGACAGCCGTAGCGAAGCTGAACTGGCCGCTAAGAAGACCTTCCCGGTAGACAAAGGTGTCAATAATATCCCCCTGTTGATAGATCAAAGGACTATAGAGGTTGAACACCTGATCGAAGTTTGCGTTCAGCACGTTGCCGAGCGCCAAGGTTGCCACCACAATAGCAATCGGAATGAGAGAAGGGATCGTAATATGCGTCGTTTGCTTGAAGCGGCCCGCCCCGTCCACCTCGGCGGCTTCGTACAGCGCAGGATTGATACCGGAAAGCGCTGCAAGAAAGATAATGGTATTAAATCCGAATTCCTTCCAAACATCGCTAAACACAATGGTGAACCGGAACCAGCTGCCGTCGCCCAGAAAGAAAATCGGCTTTATGCCGAGCACATGACTAATAAATTGATTGATGAGGCCGGTCTGGGCGAGCATATCGATCAAAATCCCCGCAAGCGTGACCCAGGAAAGAAAGTGCGGCAGATAGACAAGCGTTTGGATGGATCTTTTGAACCCCATGTTTCTTACCTCATTCAGCAGCAAGGCGAAGAAGAACGGAACGAGCAGGTTCATTACGATTTTGGAGCAAGCGAAGAATAGGGTATTCCATGTAATTTGCAAAAAATATTCATTTTCAAACATATAGCGAAAATGCTTCAAACCGACCCATGGAGAACCCGTTATGCCAAGCGCAGCCTTATAATCTTGAAACGCCATAAGAATACCCGACATCGGAATATAAGAGAAAATGAAAACCGAAATAACCGCCGGCAGCACCATGAAATGCAGCATCCAAGGCTGTTTGTAGCTGTCTTTCCGCTTCACTCGCTGCGAACTCCCCAAAGCCGTTTGCTTTACCGTATTTGCTTCCATAGCTCTCCCCCGTTTCTGTAAAATTGGTTTGTGTATATTGAGAAACCCTGCTATATATAGTAACAAGCATTTCTCTGGCTGGACTATATGACATTGTTAGGATTGATATGGTTTTGTTAGGGGATATCGTCTGGAGGAATAAGTGATGGAGATGAGCAGCGGCCTTGCATTTGTCAAAAGAAGGATGGGCGCCCGGTTTAGTTTGTTTGCCAAGATGAACGGTTTGATCATTATTTTGTTTATACCGATTATCATGATGTATGCGTATTCAAACGACGTTGCCTTTAACGTAGTCAGCAAAGAGCTTCAGATGTCTAACACGAAGCAGCTGTCGTTTTTGTCCAGCCAAATCGATTCGCGGATTAATCAGATGATGGATTTCTCTCTTACCTTTTCGAGAGATCCGAATGTGCAGAAATTCAACGGCTTAACGATCTGGGAGGACCGTTATGACCGGATGCAGACCAGGTTCGTCGTTCAGGAGAAGATGGTGCTGCAGTCCGGCGTTATCAATATATGGCCGGTCCGATACACCGTATATTCGCAGCAGAACAAAGAGCTGATCTCCAATTACAACAATCCGGCCAAGTACGATGAGGAATATTTAAAGAGAAACATGAGCGGCAAATGGACCTATGGCAACGGCGAAGAAGTATCTCCGGACGAGCCGAAAGCCTTTTACTGGTTTTATACCGATTCCTTCGGTCAGCAGGGTACGCTGAGCGGAAGTAATCTAGTAATCGAAGCCAGCTTTAGCTATGAAAATATTCAAAACATGCTGGATACGTACAAGGCAGGCGGTCAAGGCGATCCGATTTTTTACCACAAAGGGGAAGCGCCAATAATGAACCGCACCGCGGCCAAGCCGCTTTCGAGCGCATTGATTCAATATTTGGACAAGCAGCCGCTGGAAGATACGACTCAGCAGGTGGTTCGGCTGGGTGGCGAAAATTATTTGGTCAGCTCGGTTAAATCGTCGTATTTGGATTGGCATTTGGTTGACGTTGTTCCGCTCGAACAAATATTGGGACCGATATCTTTCAGCCGCAACCTGTTTTATTTATCGATGGTGCTGCTTTTTGCGGTTGGCATTTCGGCCTCGATTCTACTCTACCGGAACGTGCAGCGTCCGATCAGGCAGCTGATCAAAGGGCTGCAGAGCGTGCAGCGGGGAGATTATTCGGTTCGAATAAGCTCTAACGTCCGTAATGAGTTTTCGTTTCTGTTCTACCGGTTTAATGACATGTCGCGCCAAATTCAAGATCTGATCGAAAACGTGCTGAATGAGAAACTTAGATCCAGGGAAGCGACTCTGAAGCAGTTACAAGCCCAGATCAATCCGCACTTTCTCTATAACTGCCTCGGCTATATCATTAATATGGCCCAGATGAAGGAAGAGGAAGCGGTCGTGTCGATGGCCTATAATTTAAGCGCTTACTACCGGTATACAACCCGAATGGAGCGGCAAACAGCGGCGCTGGACGAAGAAATCCGGCTGCTTGTCAACTACCTGGACATTCAGAAGCTGCGTAACGGAAGAATCGATTATACGATCGAAATTCCCGAAGAAATGCTGGCCCAGCGCGTGCCGCCCTTGATGATCCAGCCGATCGTGGAAAATGCCGTTATTCACGGTGTAGGGAAGTCTTATACATCGGGTGAAATCCGGATCAGCGGTGAGATATCAGACGGGTTTTGCAGCATCTATATCGATGACGACGGCCCCGGACTGGAGCAGGGCGAGTATGATGCGTTAAACCGCAAAATGCGGGAGCAGCTGCAGGAGGAGATGGGCTGCGGTCTTTGGAATACGAATCAGCGGATCATTCATCAATTTGGAGATAAATCCTCGCTATGCTTCAAGAAATCGCCACTCGGAGGATTCCGGACTGAAATCATTTGGGAGATTGCATCCGGAGAAGAGCAGCGGCCTCATTCTATTTTACAAGGAGATACACAACATGCAGATGATTATCGTAGACGATGAAGCGCACTGGGTAGAAAATCTATCCATGCACAAGCCTTGGCATTCGCTGGGCATTGAGCAGGTTCATAAAGCCTATTCCGCAAATGAGGCGCTTCAAATCATCGAAACGAATCCTATCGACATTGTCATATCGGATATTGTTATGCCCGAAATGACAGGACTTGAGCTCATAGAGAGAATACGAAAACACGATAAGAGAATTAAATGCATTATTTTATCCGGACATTCCGATTTTGAATTTGCCAAAAAAGCGGTTCAGCATCAAACGGTCGATTATTTGCTTAAGCCGCCGGCGGACAACGAGCTGCTGGGAGCGGTTAAGGCTGCGATCGACCAATTGAATGCGGAGTGGGCCACGATCAGCTCGCTGGAGCGGACGGAGTTTACGCTGCGGGAGAACCTGCCGCTGCTCCGCGGCCAGCTGCTGCTGGATACGCTAAAAGGCAGCCGGATGCCGGCAGACGAGTGGACCCGGAAGCTGGAAAGCTACGGGCTGCCCTTCAGCCGCGGGGATTGCGCTCTGCTGCTCGTCCGGATGGAGGAAGAGTTCGGGCAGTATACAACGAACGGACAGCAGCTGATGGAGTATGCGATTATGAACATGGCCGAAGAAATATTCGGTGAGTTTACCGAGGTATGGGGGGTCAAGGAGGAGCACGGCTATCTGGCGTTCCTGCTTCAGCTGGGGCCAAACAGCTTAGATATCGGGAAAGAGAAAATACTGGAGAAGCTGGCTATTCAGCTTCAGCATAAAGTCAAACAATTTTTGAAAGGGTCCTTATCCATTGTCCTGTCGGAATGGTTCCGGTTTCCCGAGCAGCTGCCGGAGCACTACCGCAAATCCTACGCCTGTTTCCGGCAAATTGTCGGGGACGAGCGGGAGTTCGTCATGCGGGTCGGCGACCTCGAACGGGGCCATTCGCAGGGGCCTTTGGATGCGCTCTATATGCCGCCTTCGCTCATTAGCCTGCTGGAAGCCGGACGCTGGGACGCGGCGGAGGATAAGCTGGCGGCCGTGTGCGCGGAGCTGGATGAGAGATGGTCCGATTCATGGGAGCACTGCATGGAGGCCGGATTTTTAATCGCTTCTTCATTCACGCAGCTTGCACACCGGAATGGTCATACGCTGGCCAAACTGCTTGGAGCAGATATGGAGCTTTTGCAAAGCGGAGAGGCGTTCACGTCCATTAACAAGCTCCGCAGGTGGTCGCTTAGCGTGCTTGCGAAGCTGAAAGAGGGCACTTCGGATGAAATCAGAGACATACGTTCTTCGTATGTGAAGAAGCTTCAAGATTTTGTAGAGGAAAATTTGCACCGGGATGTTTCCTTGCGCGCGCTGGCCGACCATGTGAACCTGCATCCGACCCATTTGTCCAAAATTTATAAGATTGAAACCGGGGAAGGGATTAGCGATTATGTGTCCCGGCTGCGAATGGAGCGCGCCTGCCATAAGCTTAAAACGACGGGCAAAAAGGTATATGAAATCAGCATGGAAATCGGTTATTTGGACCCGGCTTATTTCATCAAAGTGTTTAAACGCCAGTATGGGGTAACGCCGCAGGAATACAGAGACGGCAATCAATAGCCTAACAGAGTCCTATGAAAACTAACAATGTCATATAGATCCCCTCCCGGGCAAGTTGGTAAAGTTACACATGTAAGGATCTTACACCGTAGGGGGAAATGAAATGGGTAAATTCAGAAAAGCATGGCTGCTGCTCGTTGTGATGGCGCTCGTCGTCGTTACGGCCTGCAGCGGAAAAACCGGCGGGAGCGGTAAGAACGGAAATACGGAGGAAACCGGCTCGAACGTCGTTAGTACAGTCAATGATGGATTTGCTAACGGCAAATACGATCCGCCGATTGAAATTAGTACGGTATTAATGCCGAAGAAGTATGTGAAAGGCGACACGAAGGAGAATAACGTCCACGACCGTTGGATGCTGGAGACGCTTGGCATTAAGCACAAGGATACCTGGTATCCGGCTAATGATGATCAATACAGACAAAAGCTTCAGCTTGCTATTTCTTCTGGCGAGAAAATGCCTGACTTCGTACCGGTACCGACCAACGCCGTATTGACCAACCAACTCATCGATTCCGGCCAGTTTATTGCAATCGACGAGTTGTTTGAGAAGTATGCCAACAAAATTTGGAAGGACCATGCCGCCGCGCACCCGGAGCTTTGGTATCCGTTCACAAGGGACGGCAAGAAGTATAACCTGCCGATCCTTGAATATACAGACAATGACGATACGGAGCTTTGGTTCCGGGAAGATTGGATGGAGAAGCTGAACCTTCAGGCTCCCAAGACGATTGCTGAGTTAGAAATTATTATGGATAAGTTCAAAAACGAGAACCCGGACGGCTTGGCGCCGAAGGATGTTTTCCCGCTTGCGATTTCGCTCAAAAATAATACGAACACCTGGATGGGCTCGCTCGATTGGCTGTTCGGGGCATACGGCACGATTCAGGAGCAATGGAACAAGGATGCGGACGGCAATCTGGAATACGGCTCCGTTAATCCGGGAGCGAAGGCGGCGCTCGCGAAGCTGAAGGAATGGATGGACAAAGGCTATATCCATACGGACTCCGCTTTGTGGGATGAGGGCAAATCGGCAGAGAGCTGGACCAAAGGGACCGCCGGCATTTTGCCTGGGGCAAACTGGGTGCCGGACTGGCCGGCTCCGGATTTATTGAAAAACGTGCCGGGCTCCAAAATTAAAGCTTATCCCGTTCCGGCGGGCCCGGATGGGCTGATCGGAACCAAATGGCAAAACTCCGGCGTGAACAGCAGTATTATGATTAACAAGGATGCGAAGCATCCGGAAGCGATTATCCTGTATTACAACTATCTGTTGGAAAATTTGGCCAACCCGCCTGTCGGCGGCGAGTTCGAATTCGGCTTTGCGAAAGGCTATGACTGGGATATCATAGATGGAAAACCAACGAGCGATAAAGACAAAATTGCGGACTTCTCCAATGAATTTCCTTTCCTGACCGGCCCGGCGCGCATACCGGATCTTTATATGAAAACGCTGGTTAAGCTGGCGGACGGCCATGCGCCGGAAACTCCTTACGAGAAGCAAATCGCAGAGTTCCGCAAACCGGAAAACTGGCAGGCTGCGAAAGTTATCATGTCGCAAATGGACATTCGCAAGCAGAACTATTTTACCGGTGCGGCAACGCCGACGATGATTTCGAAATGGAATCTTCTGCGCCAGTCTGAGATGGAAACCTTCAACAAAATCATTTACGGCAAGCTGCCGATTGATGCCTTTGACGAATTTGTAGCAAGCTGGAAATCTAACGGCGGAGAACAGATCACGAAGGAAGTTAACGAGTGGTATAAGTCCGTAACGGAATAATAAAACAGAACATCTCCGAGAAACTGTAACAGCGAGGCCCGTGGAGCTCTTTGCATCCGCGGGCTTCGTGCTGTCATATAAGGCCGGACTTTACATAGTGTAACTACATATATAGCCAACATTCACCATAATGTATGATGAAATGAAACGGTATTCAAGATAACATTGGATTATCTATATGCAGTTTTCAAAAATCATTGCCGGAGGCGGGGATCGCAAATGACGGAGGAGCAAGTTGAACCCATTTCGAAAGAACCGATTCTTTTACAAAACTATATTGGCGGTCAATGGATTGATTCATCCTCCGGAAAACAAGAGGCCGTTATAAATCCGGCGACGGAGGAAGTACTCGCTTATGTGCCGCTTTCGGGCCGGGACGATTTGGATCAAGCGGTAGCGGCGGCGCAGGAAGCTTTTCAAATATGGGGAAAAACGCCGGTGCCGAGAAGAGCCCGCACGCTATTTAAATACCAGCAGCTGCTGGTTGAGCATTGGGAGGAACTGGCCCGGCTGATTACGACGGAGAACGGAAAAAGCTATGAGGAGGCTTACGGGGAAGTACAGCGGGGCATTGAATGCGTCGAATTTGCCGCCGGCGCGCCCACCCTTATGATGGGTAAGCAGCTTCCGGATATTGCCTCGAATATTGAGTCCGGCATGTACCGTTATCCGATCGGCGTTGTGGGAGGCATCTCGCCGTTCAACTTTCCGATGATGGTGTCCTGCTGGATGTTTCCGCTGGCTATCGCATGCGGCAATACCTTCGTTCTGAAGCCTTCGGAGCGCGCTCCGCTTTTGGCGTGCAAATTGGCGGAACTGTTCACTGAAGCGGGCCTGCCGGCAGGTGTCTTAAACATCGTCCACGGTGCTCATGAGGTGGTGAACGGCTTGCTGGAGCATCCGGATGTGAAAGCCATATCGTTTGTCGGTTCTCAGCCGGTAGCGGAATATGTGTATAAAACGGCCGCTTCTCACGGCAAACGCGTACAAGCGCTGGGCGGCGCGAAGAATCATTCCATCGTCATGCCGGATGCGGATTTGAGTCTGGCTGTCCATCAGATCATCACCGCGGCGTTCGGATCGGCAGGAGAAAGATGCATGGCCGCCGCCGTAGTTGTTGCAGTGGGGGAAGTTGCCGATGCTTTGATTGAGGAGCTTAAGAAAGCGGCAGACGGGCTGAACATCGGCAATGGTCTGACGCCAGGTGTTTTCCTGGGTCCGGTCATCCGCGAGTCTCATAAACAGAGAACAGTCCACTATATCGAAACAGGTGAGGCCGAAGGAGCGTTGCTCGTACGGGATGGACGCAACGATGCCGCCTGCGGCGAGAAAGGCTATTTCATAGGTCCAACACTGTTTGACCGGGTAACAACAGATATGACCATTTGGAAAGACGAAATTTTCGCTCCGGTCCTCTCCATTGCCCGTGTCGGCACCCTTAAAGAAGCGGTTGAAATGACCAACAAGTCGGCGTTTGCAAACGGAGCCTGTATTTACACCCAAAGCGGCAGCCATGTCCGTTATTTCCGGGAAAATATTGAGGCCGGCATGCTGGGAGTCAACCTGGGTGTCCCTGCACCGATGGCGTTCTTTCCCTTCTCAGGCTGGAAAAACTCATTTTATGGGGATCTTCATGCGAACGGCTCTGACGGCGTAGAATTTTATACCCGAAAAAAGATGGTAACTGCCCGGTGGTAGAGGATAAAGCCGGCTGATGCGAGGAGCACGATACAATTGTAAAGGGCCTCATCCGCTGCGGATGAGGCCCTTTTTTGACTTGCTTTCATAGCAAATGACAAGCGAACGATGAACGATACTATTTTCGAATATTTTTTTGGGGAATTAAATTTCATTTATTAGGATTAGTTCGATTTCTTAAAACTAAATCGCGATCAGGGTGCGAATACGGCGGATTAGCTCTATTTTGCAAACGTAATCGGTCCTTTTTAGAAGAGGTTCTTCCAATATGCTGTTTTAATTAGGCAAAATCAAACTAAATCGCCGTTATCGGATAACGCTCTGCAATTAGTTTCGTAAAATCGAATTAAACTGCCGGGCGGTGAACGGTGATTCGGCCAGCATTAATCTCCATACATGATTTCATTGAAAAACGATATGTATATATATAAACCCGTTGAACGTTCGTTTAGCTCCTGAAGGGCCGGAAGGAGGACGTCTATGAAAGCGGATGCCGTGTTCGAAGGCGGAGGCGTAAGGGGTATTGCATTTATTGGCGCGATTCAAGTGATGGAGGAAAATGGATACAAATGGGAACGCATAGCCGGAACATCTGCCGGAGCAGTCGTGGCTGCGCTGCTGGCCTGCGGGTATAGTGCCAGCGAATTAATAGAAATTATGAATACGCTCGATTATTCCCGTTTGCTCGGCAAAACATGGGTTCATTATTTACCCTTTATCGGTAAAGCGCTTCCGCTTCTTTTCCGGTCAGGCATTTACTTAAACACACCGCTCGAAGACAAGTTAACGTACTGGCTGAAGCAAAAAGGCGTATCTACCTTCGGCGATTTGCCGGATGGAAAGCTGAAAATTATCGCTTCCGATATCAGCAGCGGAAAGATGCTGGTTCTGCCGGACGACCTGGTACGCTATGATATTTCACCTTCTGAATTCCCGATTGCCGCCGCGGTTAGGATGAGCACAACGCTTCCCTACTTTTTTCAACCGTACCGGTTGCATGCGAAAACAAGAAGAAAACCGTTTTATATTCTCGATGGGGGGCTTCTCAGTAATTATCCGATCTGGCTGTTTGATGTAGAGGGGATTCCGAAGTGGCCTACTTTTGGATTCCGGTTATTAGGAGGAAATACAGAAACCCCGTTTTATGATATTTACGGTCCCTTCTCGATGTTTCGCGCCATGTTCCAGACTATGCTTAGAGCGCATGATCAACGGCATGTAGACAAACACGCCAGAAAACGGACTGTTTTTATCCCAACGGGCAGGGTCACGACCACTCAGTTTTCTCTAAACGCAGAAGACCGGGATATGCTGTTTCAGTCCGGGCAGCACACAGCCCGTAAATTTCTGGCAGGCTGGGATTTTGAGAAATACGTTAAGGAGTTCCGGATCTCTCACGGACCCATGTAGGCGATAATACGTTTCAACCCTGTTCTTATGCTCATACCTTAATGAAACAGGGGAGGAATGAAAGTATAAGCACTTTGTGCGGCTATTCGCAAACAAGGAATAAAAGTGACGTCTGTACGAAATGAATGGCTGTTCGAGCAGCACCGTTTAATTTATATTAACATCGAAGCAGTTGAGCACCCGCTCTGTTTCGCGAGAAAAGTCAGGAAAGCGCTCGATGCGATCTGATTTAAATGTGATTTTCGTTTTTAGGGAGCTGTGTGCTTGCACGCGGCTCTTTTTTTATTTCAAAAGGGAAAAGTCTATCCGCTAGCGTAATAACGAGATTATGTAAACTGCAGAACGTCAAAGAGTGCACAAACTGTACATTGAGGTTCATAATGTACATATGAAGCTCCTATCCGATTCATGCTATGATAGAAAATGTACATTAAGAGAAGCGGTTTAGGGGGAAGCGAATTGAACTTTGGAAAAGGAATCTTCACGCGAAGTGTTGCGTTTCGATGGATCGTATCGTACGCCGTGATCTTATGCATACCTGTCATTCTTAGTGTAATAATATATGGCCAAACAAGGGGAATCGTGAAATACGAGATCGAACGGGCGAGCAGCGCCATGCTGCAGCAAGTGAGATATATCATGGACGGGGAGCTGCTTCAGACGGAGAGTCTGGCCGCGCAGCTGGCCATTCATCCGGATGTCCGGAGATTGCTGACTTCGTCCACAGAAGAGAGCGCTTACAACATTTATAAGATGAAACAAGAACTAAGTAAATTGTTATCCACGAACGATTTTATTCAGAACATATATCTTTATTCGAAGCCTCTGCAGTCGGTACTCTCGAATGAGACCTATCTAAAGGAACGGGTTTTTTACGAAATCAAACATCAGACGCACTCGTTCACTTATGAGGACTGGCTTGCGTTGGTAAACCAGCATCAGTCGGGAGAGTATGTGCTGATTCCGGTCGAGAACCAAGGGAGGATCGCGAATACCCCCTCCTATATTCGTTCGTTACCTATACAATCGGCGGATGATCCGGAAGGAACACTTATCATGCCGCTCAATGTCGAGAAGATTACGACCATGCTTGAAAATATCGATTGGGTGGAGCAAGGCCAAGTCTTTATTATGGATACGAATGACCAAATCCTGTTTCAGAATGCTGAAGACCCAGCGATTGCACCTGAATCGTTCCAGGAGTGGAACAGCCTCGGGACGGGTACTTTTACCGCCACGTTCCAAGGCATCGAGTCGATGATTACGATCGAGTCGTCCGATACGACGGGCTGGAAGTACATCAGCGTGTTTCCGACGGACGTCTTCTGGGAGCGGGCCGGGGCCATTCGGACGATGAACTTATTCGGGCTGCTGCTTTGCTTTGCAATCGGCGGCGCGGTTATTTATTATTTTGCCCGTAAAAACTACGATCCGGTCAAACAATTGGTCAGCGTCTTTTCCCGTAGCCCGCTGCAGGGAAACGGAACGGACTTGGACGAATATACGTTCATCCGGAGAAGTGTGCTTGAGACCATTCGTGAACGGGACGACATGAACAATAAACACGTTCAGCAGCTTCGGGTTTTACAGGATTATTACCTGGGAAGGCTGTTGAAAGGCCGGGCGGACCGGAACGTTCCGTTAACGGAGCTGGCGAAGACGCACAATTTGACTTGGACAAGCGATCGTTTCGCCGTGCTGTTGTTTTATATCGACAGCGACGAGGGGGGAACAAAGGATCTGGCCTTGTCGCAGTTTATTGTATCCAATATCGTTGCGGATTCGGTCGGCGACCGCTTAACGATTCATTTTACGGATATGGATGGTATGCTGGCGGCGGTCGTGAACGTCGATCCGGATCGCGCGGAGCAATGGAAGGATGATATTGAAGACAATTTAGCTCAAGCTTTCGAATTCATCACGGTTCGGTATAAGCTTCGCTTCACGACGGTAGGAAGTGAGCTGCAGACCGGTTTGGACGGCATTCATCAAGCATTCCTTCAAGCTTTGGAAGCCCAGGAATACAGGATGGTGCTGGGGGAAAGTATGCTGATCTGGTACGGAGACATCAAGCCGAACGAGGGCAGTTATTTCTTCACCGTGAACGACCAGATGATTCTGATCAATTTCCTGAAGGCCGACGAGTTCGAGAAAGCGAAGGATATGATCGACAATGTCATCCAGCAAGCGTTCCAACGTGATATGTCGCATGAAATCGCGAAGTGCGTCCTGCTTGACGTAGCGACGACACTGATCAAGACGATTCCCGATCAGGAGCAGGCTGGCATCGCATGGGATGAATGGCGCCCGCTCAAGAGGCTGCTGTCATGCTCCACGAAGCTGGAATTCCAACAAGAGCTTCTCGATATTTTCGATCGGGTATGCGGTGTGCTCCGCAGCAAGCAGAACGTGCAGACAAGCGCCGGTATCGGCGAGAAAGTGATGGCGTTCGTGCAGGAAAACTACAGCGACAAAAATTTAAGCGTGTCGCTGATCGGCGACCACTTCCGGCTGACGCCGCAGTACGTGTCCCGGTTGTTCCGCGAACAGACGGGGCAGGTTGGGCTGCACGACTATATTAGCCAGACCCGCATAGAAGCCGCCAAGGCGCTGCTGCTGGAAGGGGCTGGCATTGAAGAGACAGCTGCCCGGGTAGGATTCGCAAGCAGTCATGCTTTTATTCGCGTATTCAAGAAATACGAAGGCATAACGCCCGGTAAATTCAAGACGATCCAATGAAGGCCCAAGAATCGGAACGTCGCAATGAAAAAGGAGACGGCTTACAATGAAAGCGAGAAATTTCGGATATCTAAGGAAGAGTTGGATGGCGATCGCCGTCATTGCCCTAATCACGTCCGGATGCTTCGGAGGGAATAGCACGGAAGAAAGCCCGCCGACGAATAGTCAGACGGAGACGGCGATTCCTGAACCTAGCAGTCCCGCAGCGTCCGTAGAGCCGTTCGAATATCCGATGAAAGGTGCGCCGGAGCTGACGTTAATGACGGAGTTTCCCGACATGGGGACGCCGAATGCGGGACCGATTGACGAAGAATACGAGAAACGAACCGGCATCGCGATTCGGCATCTCGGCGGCGTCCCGATGCAGGATAATAAATTCAAATATCTCCTTGCCTCCGGAAATCTGCCGGACGTTTTTATGAATAACTGGCTTCAATTTCCGGGAGGGCCTGAGAAGGCGATCGAGCAGGGGTATATTCTGCCTCTGAACGATGTCATCGACCGGTATGCGCCGAATTTCAAGCGGGTGCTCGAAGAAAACCCCGAGATCGATAAAATGGTAAAGACGGACAGCGGCATCTATTATGCGTTCCCGTTCATTCGTTCGGAGGAGGGCAAGGTATACGGCGGACCGATCATCCGCAAGGATTGGCTTGACGAGCTGGGACTCCCTGTCCCAACGACGATCGACGAGTGGTATACGGCCTTGAAGGCATTCAAGGAGAAGAAAGGGGCGACGGCGCCCTTAACGCTCCGAACCTTATTCATGGGCGATCGAACGGCAGGCTTCGCGGGAGCGTTCGGCGTCATGGGGAATTTCTACGTGGAAGAAGGGAAAGTAAAATACGGTTACCTGGAGCCGGGGTACAGGGACTATTTGACGACGATGAGCAAGTGGTATCGGGAAGGGCTGCTCGATAAAGACTTTGCCATTCTGGATTTGGAATCCGTGGACAAGAAGATGACTTCCGGGACAAGCGGCGCGACGGTCGGCTGGTTTTCCTACATCGAGAAATATAATCTTGCGGCACAATCGGGTGACACGGCTGCTCGTTATGTTGCCGCTCCCTACCCGACGCTGAGAGAAGGAGAGATCCCGAAATTCGGGCAGCTCGACAACGCGTATGCGGGAACGAGCTCGGCGGCGATCAAAGCTACGACGAAGAACCTGGAAGCGGCGGTCCGGTGGCTGGATTACGGATATTCGAAAGAAGGCAGCCTGCTGAACACGTTCGGCATTGAAGGCGTCACGTATACGATGGAGAACGGCCAACCGGTGTATACGGATCTGGTCGTTGCGAATAAAGGCGGATTATCCGGCGATCTGGTGATGCTTCAATACGCGCATCAGACGAACTTCCCGATGATCCAACGCGACTCGCAGCTGGAGTGGAAGTTCGAAGAAACGAATCAGGCCGTTGAAGTATGGCGAAAGACGAAGCACGAAGATTATTTGCTGCCGCCGATTACGCCGACGACGGAAGAGGCCGGCGAGCTGTCCGCGCTGATGGACGGGATCGGCGAGTACGTAAAGGACGCGGAGCTTCGAATCATCATGGGCGTGGATTCTATTGAAGCTTACGATCATATGGTGAAGCAGCTGAAGCTGATGGGGATCGAACGGATCTTGGAAATTAAACAAGCGGCGTATGAAAGATATATAAACAGGTGACCTCCGAACGCTCGGAGGTCGTCTTTTTTTTTGCCATTACGCCCGATTTCGTGAAACAGTCACTTCGTTTCAAGCTGTCCATCGGATTTCCTTGTTATCGTACATCATTTTTCGTTATTGAACATTGATGGCCGAGGGTGTTTCCGATACATTGATGGAGCGACGGAACGTCAGGCCACCTAAGTCCGGCCAGAGTAAATTTTTATAAGGAAGTGATGACGGAATGGCAGCTCATGCGCAAGACAACAAGGCTGTAGATACAAGTCCGCTTTGGAAACACGTTAGAAAGGAATGGAAGCTGTATTCGTTCCTGGTCCTGCCCGTAATTTATTTCATCATCTTCAAGTATGCGCCGATGCTCGGGAACATTATCGCTTTCCGGAAGTATAGGGGCGGAACGAATTTTTTCGGGTCGGAATGGGTCGGCTTTACTTACTTCGAGATGTTTATGAAGGACCCTACGTTCTGGAGAGCGTTCTTCAACGATCTGACCTTAAGCGTAAGCTATCTCGTGGTCAAATTTCCCATTACCTTGATTTTCGCGCTGCTGCTGAACGAATTGCGGCGAGTCAAGTGGAAGAAGTTTGTGCAAACGGTGTCATACCTTCCCCATTTCATTTCCATGGTTATCGTAGCGGGGATGATCAAGGAGATCGTTTCCTTAACGGGACCGATCAACAATATATTGATGTGGCTTGGATTCGATAAGATTTCGTTTATCTCGCTGCCGGAATGGTTCCCGACGCTTTACGTCACCTCGGGCATCTGGCAAAGCCTTGGCTGGGGAACGATTCTGTATTTAGCGGCGATGACCGCCATCGACCCGTCTCTCTATGAAGCGGCGAAGATCGACGGCGCGAACCGGTTCCGGCTCGCGATGCATGTTACGATACCTGGCATTCTGCCGACGGTCATGGTGCTCCTGATCCTGGATATCGGCAGCATCTTGGGCTCGAATTTCGAGAAAATACTGCTGTTGTACAATCCTCTGACTTATGAAACGGCGGACGTCATCTCCACCTACGTCTACCGGATGGGTATCACCGGCAGTAACTTTAGTTATGCGACGGCGGTAGGCTTGTTCGAAGGCATCATCGGACTGATTCTGGTGACGATCGCGAACGAAGTTTCGAAGCGAACGACGAAATCCAGCTTATGGTAGAAAGGAGCCAACGAAATGAATCGAACCTCTTCCTTTAATTTTTTTACGGTTGTAAACGGTTTATTTATGATTCTGGTTGTCTTATTCACGTTATACCCGTTTGTCTATCTCGTGGCGCAGTCTTTCAGTTCGGAAGCCGCCATCTATGCCGGCAAGGTGACGATCTTTCCGGTCGAATTTACGACCAAAACCTACGAAGTCATCCTGAGCAAGCCTGACTTCTTCCGTTATTACTGGAATACGATTGTTTATTCCGTGGTAGGCACGCTCATCGCGGTAACCGCGACGGCCGTCATGTCCTATCCGCTTTCAAAAGAGAGGCTGCGCCTCAATAAATTTTTTATCCCGTTTGTGCTGTTTACGATGTATTTCGGCGGCGGTCTCATTCCGAACTATATCCTGATCGCGAAGACGCTCGGCATGAGAGATACGATCTGGGCCATCGTCATTCCGGGGGCGATCAGCGCCTTCAATGTCATCCTGATGAAGACGTTCTTCGCCGGCATTCCGAACGAATTGGAAGAAGCGGGACGCGTCGACGGTCTGGACGTGTTCGGGATTTTCACAAGAATTATCATTCCTCTATCGAAGCCGATTCTGGTCACGATTATGCTGTTCGTTATGGTCGGCATGTGGAACAACTGGTTCGGACCTTCGCTCTTCTTGCAGTCGAAGGAGAAGTGGCCGGTCGCCTTGTATTTGAAACAAATTATCGACAACGCGGTCAGTCCGACCGAAATCGGGGCTGCGTCCGAACAGACCAGCCAAATCGCGGCAAGCATCAAATCGACGGCTATGGTACTCACCTCGCTGCCCATTATCTGCCTATATCCTTTCGTGCAGAGGTATTTTGTGCAAGGGATGATGATCGGCGCAGTCAAGGGGTAATCGATGTAATCGATATAACCGGAAGGGCTACAGCCGTTTCCGTTATATAAAAATTGCAGGAACGAAATAAAGGGAGGCAGCGGTATGAAGAAATTCAGTAAAGCGGCATTCATTATGATGATGGCATTGATGCTTGTGTTTGTGGCAGCGTGTTCGTCTAATAACAAAGGCGCTTCAGGCAACAAAACCCCGGCAGAATCGGGCGGGGAAGGCACGAAAAATTCGGGTGCAGCGGAGGATTATACGTTCGGGGAGGATCAGACCTTCCATGCGAACGAGCCGGTAACTTATTCCATGATGTACAGCGATCATGAGAATTATCCTACGAAAGAGGACTGGAGACTCTGGAGCGCCATTAAAGAAAAAACGAATGTGAGCTTCGACCTATCCATTACGGCAAGAACGGAATATGAGAATCAAAAATCTCTGCTGGTGAACAGCGGCGACGCGCCTTATATCATTCCTAAAACGTACGATGAATCCGCTTTCGTTGCGTCCGGTCAAATCGTGCCGGTCAGCGATTGGGTGCAGTACATGCCGAACTACATGAAGGCCGTCAAGGATTGGGGAATGGAAGAGGATCTGAAGGCCAAGATGAAGAATGACGGGAAATATTACGTCCTTCCAGGCATGTGGGAGATCGCCGGCGGCGGTTATTCCTATATCATCCGCAAGGATGTGTTCGAAGCGGCGGGAGTAGATGTCGAGGGCCAACAAGGGAACTGGACGTACGAGGAATTCTCTGCAGCGATGAAGAAGGTCAAAGAGCATACCGGAGCGGAATACGTTTTCTCCGATCAATTCAAGGGTGATTCGGCGCTCAACATTACCGCCGTTCAATATGGCGTCACCGGAGGATGGGGACTGTCTAACGGTCTGGTCTTCGACCATGAGAAGCAGCAGTTCGTATTTGCCGATGCGTCGGATGACTTCAAGAACTACCTTGGTTATTTCAATAAGTTAATTACCGATGGCATTATGGATCCTGAATCCTTCACGCAAGAAGACGATGCGGCACAAGCCAAGTTCTTCAAAGGCGATACCTACGTGATAAGCGGAATCTATCAGGTACTGGCAGATTTCAAGAGCAAAATGCAAGATCCGAAAGCCGAATTGTATATGATCACGCAACCCGGCGGACCAAAAGGAAAGCTTCAGGTCGAAACTTCCCGTTTGGAGAACGGGATCATGATCAGCCAGAACGCGCTTGACGATTTGGGCGAGGAAGGCTTTATCAAGATGCTTCGTTTCGTTGATTGGCTCTGGTATTCCAATGAAGGTCAAACGCTCAGCTTGTGGGGCGTAAAAGGCGAAACGTATGACCTGGATGCTGAAGGCAACATCGTGCTAAAGCCGGATATCTATTATAACGGGATGAACGAAGGTGCAGCTAAGCAGCTGAACGTCGATTTCGGCTTCGCCGGAGGGGTATTCGCGTACGGCGGCTCTGCCAAGTTGAGAATGTCCAAGATGACCGAAGGCGAGAAGGACTTCGTGAACCGCGTCCAGTCGACACGGGAGCCGCGCAAGCTGGCGCCGCCGATTATGGGTTCACCGGAGGAAAGCGAACAGATGAATCTCATCTCGACACCGCTTATGGATTACGTGAAAACGATGACGTTAAAATTTATTACCGGTCAAGAAAGCTTCGATAAGTGGGACGGCTATAAGGCTCAGGTTGAAGCGAACGGCAGCACGCGGTATACAGACATGGCCAATGATATTTTCGAGAAGACCAAGAGCTTGCTGGGCTATTAATTTTAAAAAACGGGGCTAGGTGTGCGGTCTTCCCAAGGAGGATGCACCTAGCTCTTTTCTGAAATATAAGAAGTTATATGGCGTCAGCCGTTTACACTTGAATGGAGGGTGATGGGGATGAACACAACGATCGGGAACGAAGCGTGGCTTCGTTATGAAGCGGTCGAGGACGAAATGCTGCGGGAGATGTACCAGTTTCGCTGCTCGGCCATTGCAATCACGGAGCGAACCAAGGTATTGCGCACCGCAGAGAGAGAACTGGCGGAAGCTTTACAGGCCATGACCGGGTACTCGCCGGATATCGTTACGACTCGGGATCGTCAGGCTCCAAGCGTGATCATCGCGGTCTTAGGCAGCGAAGATGCCGGGATCGACCGCGAAGTCGGAGCCGAAGCAGCGATGATCGGCGACGAAGGGTACGTGATCCGGACGCTGAACGGCCTTGAGGGTGAGCCGAGCCGAATCGAGATCGTCGGGAAGTCGGAGCGAGGCGCACTGTATGGAACCTTTCATTTAATACGATTGATGCAGATGAGGGAGGCGATCGACGAGCTGCATATCGTCGAGACGCCAGCCAATGTGCTGAGGATGATCAATCAGTGGGACAACATGGACGGATCGATCGAACGCGGCTACGCGGGGAAGTCGATCTTCTACCGGAACGGCGGTTTCGTGGAAGACTTTACCCGCATCCGGGACTATGCCCGGATGCTGTCTTCCGTCGGGATCAACGCGATCTCGATCAATAATGTCAACGTACACCGGGAAGAGACGAAATTGATTACGGCGGAGTATGAAGAGACGTTAACGAGGGTGGCAGATGTATTCGGAGAATACGCCATTCAAATATTTCTTAGTATTAACTTCGCGAGTCCGATCGAGGTTGGCGGTCTTCCTACGGCGGATCCCTTGGATCAGTCGGTCAGAGACTGGTGGGCGGAGCGGGCGTCCGCCCTTTACCTTGCGATCCCCGGCTTCGGCGGTTTTCTAGTGAAGGCCGACTCCGAATTTCGTCCCGGCCCCTTTTCGTACGGACGGAATCATGCGGACGGAGCGAACATGCTGGCCGAAGCGCTGGCGCCGCACGGCGGGCTGGTCATCTGGCGCTGCTTCGTCTACAACTGTCTTCAGGATTGGCGCGATCGTTCGACGGACCGGGCCAAGGCGGCCTATGACCATTTTATGCCGCTCGATGGACGGTTCGCCGACAACGTCATTCTGCAAATCAAGAACGGGCCGATGGACTTTCAGGTTCGTGAGCCGGTATCTCCGTTGTTCGGAGGACTCCGCGAAACGAACCAAATGCTGGAGCTGCAAATCACTCAGGAATATACAGGGCAGCAGAGGCATGTCTGCTATCTTGTGCCGCAGTGGAAGGAAATTCTCGACAACGATACGTATGCCGACGGCGAGGGATCTACCATCGCCAAGATCGCGAATGGCGCCATCTGGGGCCGTCCGTATGGCGGAATTGCGGCCGTGTCGAACATCGGGGACGACGCTTGCTGGACCGGGCATCCGCTGGCTCAAGCCAACCTATACGGATACGGTCGTCTGACCTGGAATCCATCGTTATCCGCCGAACGGATCACGTCGGAATGGATTCGGCTGAGTCTCAGCTGCGATAGGGCCGTCGAAGACACCGTCTCGGGGATCTTAATGAGGTCATGGGGCATATACGAAAGCTACACCGCTCCGCTCGGCGTCGGTTGGATGGTGAATCCGAATCATCATTACGGCCCGAACGTGGACGGATACGAGTATTCGAAGTGGGGGACGTATCATTTCGCGGATCACCGCGGCATCGGGGTCGATCGAACGATGGAGACGGGAACCGGATACGCCGCGCAGTACCATTCGCCTCGCCTGGAGATGTATAATTCATTGGAAAGTTGTCCCGATGAATTGTTGTTGTTTTTCCATCATGTCCCGTACACCCATATCTTGCATAGCGGCAAGACGGTGATCCAACATATTTACGACACGCATTTCGAAGGTGCGGAAGCGGCGGCGGCCTTGCTGGACGATTGGCGATCGGTCAGAGGCAAGGTCAACGAGGAGGATTTTGAGCTTGTCGCCTCTAGGCTATCAGAGCAAAACGAACACGCCAAAGAATGGCGAGACATGATCAATACGTATTTCTACCGGAAGTCAGGCATCGCGGACTTGCAAGATCGACTGATCTATTGAAGCATCACGGACAAGAAATGCGGGGCATCGCGATCATGCGAAGCTCCGCATTTCAATCTTGGAATTTTAGGGTGCAGGCGTAATCTTATGATGAGCTCTATCCCAATATCTACGAAAGAGAGCTGTTCAACCATGAATACGAAAGTGCTTTTCAACGATGGATGGGAATTTGCCAAAAGCGGTCTGGACGTTACGGATCATGCCGGGTTACCCTTCGAACCGGTGGATCTCCCTCATGATTGGTTGATTTATAATACATTGGCGCTTTACGAGAACAGCATCGGCTGGTACCGCAAGAAATTTATCCGGACACGGGGCGACGGGCAGCTGCTGTTGGGCTTTGACGGCGTGTATATGGATTCATCCGTATACGTAAACGGTCAGCTTGCAGGCGAATGGAAATACGGATACTCTTCCTTCGAACACGAGATTACGGACGCGGTCATCTGCGGGGAAAATGAAATCATCGTGAAAGTCGTGCACCAAAGTCCGAACAGCCGTTGGTATTCGGGAGCAGGCATCTATCGGAACGTCTGGTTGAAGGAACGGGACAGTAACCACATACTCACGGATGGCGTGTATGTCGCAACCAAGCAGCAGGGTGAGAGCTGGCTGGTGGAAATCGACACGGACGTACAAATCGAAGAAGACATTCTTATTTCGCACCATATCCTATACCAGGATCAGACGGTCGCCGCCGTATCGGAGCGAGTAACAGCAGGACGCGACTCGGTCACGACAAACCGCCAGACATTAACCGTAGATAATCCCTTATTATGGAGCACGGACGAGCCGGCTCTGTACCGGATCGTCACGCGAATGCATCGGGAAGCGGGCGAATCGCCCGAGGGGCAACGCTGCGAAGAACTGGAGACGGTCACGTTGCCTCTGGGCTTCCGGAGCATAGCTCTCGACCCGGAGCAGGGACTTCAGGTGAACGGGAAGAAGCTGAAATTGAACGGCGTTTGCGAGCATCATGACTTGGGTGCTCTAGGAGCGGCATTTAACATTCATGCATTGCGAAGAAGATTTGTAATCTTGAAGGAAATGGGCGTCAACGCAATCCGCACGGCGCATAATATGCCGGCTCCGGAGCTCATGGATTTGGCGGACGAGATGGGACTGTTCGTAATCTCCGAGGCGTTCGACATGTGGGAACGATCCAAGACAACTTACGATTACGCAAGATTTTTCAAAGATTGGGCATATCTTGACGTGAAAAGCTGGGTGCTGCGAGACCGGAATCATCCGAGCCTGCTGATGTGGAGCATCGGGAACGAGATTTACGACACGCATGCAGACGAGCGGGGGCAGGAAGTCACCAGAATGCTCATGGAATATGTACTGGAATTCGATCCGAAGCAGAATGCGCGGGTTACGATCGGATCGAATTATATGCCGTGGGAGAATGCGCAGAAATGCGCCGATATCGTAAAGGTCGCCGGCTACAATTACGCGGAGAAATATTACTGTAAGCATCATGAAGAGCATCCGGATTGGATCATCTACGGCAGTGAGACCGCTTCGGTCGTCCAGAGCAGAGGGATTTATCATTTCCCGTTCGAGAAATCGATTCTTGCCGACGATGACGAGCAATGCTCCGCCCTCGGGAACAGTTCGACAAGCTGGGGAGCCAAATCGGCGGAAGCCTGTATCTTGGCGGAGAGGGATACGCCGTTTTCTCTTGGTCAATTCCTGTGGACCGGCTTCGACTATATCGGGGAACCGACGCCGTATCATACTAAGAATTCCTATTTCGGCCAGATCGATACGGCTACGTTCAGGAAAGATTCTTATTACATCTACCAAGCAGCTTGGACCGATTATAGAACGAATCCGATGGTGCACGTCTTCCCGTACTGGGATTTCAATGACGGGCAAATCATCGATGTTCGTGTATGCTCGAATGCGCCCAAGATCGAGCTGCAGTTCAATGGGACTACGATTGGAACTCACGAAATCGATCACGAGCATGGATCGCAGCTTGTTGGTTGGTGGAAGGTTCCTTATGCGGAAGGGGAAATTAAGGCCATCGCCTATGACGAAACGGGCAAAGTCATAGCGACCGATCTTCGAAGATCCTTCGGGGATGCGAAGAGGATTCGTCTCCAAGCGGATAAAAAGGTACTTACGGCGAACGGTATTGATTTGATTTTCGTAGAAATCGGTATGTTGGATGGTGAGAGTCATCCGGTAGACAACGCAAACAATCGCGTTCACGTCGAGGTGACGGGGGCAGGCCGATTGCTTGGGCTTGATAACGGCGACAGCACTGATTTTGATCCGTATAAGGGAAAAAGCAGAAGATTGTTCAGCGGCAAGTTGATGGCGATTATCGGCGCGACGCTGGAGCCGGGAAGAATCCGAATCGAAGTATCCTCCGAGGGTATGCGAACCGAGGCGGCGGAATTCGAGTCGCAAGCCATGAAAGATGGAATACCGGAAGGGATTTCAGCGAACGCAAGAAATCAAGAGCTGCAGTGCATGACAGGGGGATGCGGTGAAATTCCGCTTCGTAAGATCGAAATCGTCAGCGACTCGGGACAAGACTTTGATGAATCTACAAAGGAGATTACCGTTCGAGCCAAATTATGGCCGGAAAACGCAACGTATCGAGACGTAGAGTGGCGCGCCGTAACGGACGAAGGAATCGACTCGAATATTGCCAAGGTAGAAGCGAACGGACTTGAGGCGAAGATCTCC
>DATJKM010000156.1:0-13573 GCA_035491515.1 Candidatus Udaeobacter sp.
TTTGTCCGGCTTCGAATACCGGTAAGCTGCTGTCGCCGATGCATCTCATCGTAAAGCTGAGGGATCATTTGACTGAAAAAGGAGCTGCAATCACATCCAAGTCGCCATGGCTTCCTGCCGGGTTGTGGCAATCCAAAGCAAATGCTCCTTACGCTCATGTGATGGGAGGGGTGCTGCCCGCTTGGGAGACGACCTACGAGGGGGGGACGACGATTGAGCCGACGATGGCTGCGCAGGCAGGCGCATGGAGCATACGCGAAGCTGCAAAACCGGAGGAGGTGGAGTTGATCGGCGAGGTTTTGACCGAGGAGGAGCTGTGGGCGTGCACGACCTGCCGCAATTGCGAGGAGCAATGTCCGGTAGGCAATGAGCATGTCGACAAAATCATCGATATGCGCCGTTATCTGGTGCTGATGGAAGGCAGGCTGCCAAGCGATGGGCAGCGCGCGCTGCAGAACATCGAGCGTCAAAGCAATCCGTGGGGCTTACCGCGCGCCGAGCGGGCCGCTTGGATTGCCGATTGCGAGAGCCGCACCGGCATTCGAGTCGCAACGATGCAGGAGCTGAGGCAGCAGGGCAAGAAGGCCGACATCCTGATCTGGGCCGGCTCGATGGGAGCGTACGATATACGCAGCCGCCGTGTTTTGTACGATGTGGTGCGGCTTCTGGACCATGCGGGCGTCAGCTTCGCGACACTTGGCTTGGAGGAGAAAAGCTCCGGGGACACGGCAAGGCGGATCGGAAATGAGCTGCTCTTTCAAGAGCTGTGCCGCGAGAATATAGAGACGCTAAGCAAATATGACATTACGCATATCGTGACCGCCTGCCCTCATACCTATAACACGTTCAAAAACGAGTACGCTGACTTTGGACTCAGTCCTGATGTTATCGTGGAGCATCATACCGAGCTGCTCGCGCGTCTGCTTGCGAAAGGGTTGTTGAAGCCGGTGCATACGATCGATGAGCGTGTGACCGTTCACGATTCCTGCTATCTGGGCCGCTACAACGGCACCTACGAGGCGCCGCGCAATCTGCTGCGCGCCATCCCGGGGGTAACGATAGAAGAGATGGAGCGTTCTCGCTCAAACGGGATGTGCTGCGGAGCGGGCGGCGGATTGATGTGGATGGAGGAGCATTCGGGAACTCGGGTCAATCATGCCAGAACCGCTCAAGCGCTTGAGGTGAGGCCGTCGGTGATCAGCTCCGCCTGTCCGTATTGCCTGACGATGATGGAGGATGGCTTAAAGGCGTTATCCGCGGACGAGAAGGTGATTGCGCGCGATGTGGCAGAGCTGCTAGCCGAAAGTATATTTGGCGAATGAGCGGACAATTGTGCGCGTGTACGTCAGCATCCTTAGAGGAGCTGCTAGGTGAGCAAATTCGGCGAATAGGTCACAGTTGTATGTGTGCCTGCCAGCACCTCTATTAGGGCTGGCAGTTGAACAAGCGGCAATAAGCTAAATAAGAGGAGGCTGACTATGACGTTTCAAGCGTCGCAAAAAAACGCAAGCTCGATTCGCAGAGCCGCCGTTATCGGCTCCGGCGTAATGGGGGCCGGCATTGCCGCGCACCTGGCGAATGCGGGTATGCGGGTCGTGCTGCTGGACATAGTTCCGCAGACGCTAACACCGGAGGAGGAGAGGCAGGGGTTGACGCTCTCCGATGCCAAGGTTCGCAACCGGCTGGCGAACGCGGCCGTTGCGGGAATGAGCAAGGCAAAGCCGGCGCAGCTCTATGACACGTCATGGTCGTCGCGCATCACGCCGGGCAATTTAACCGATCATCTGGCTGCGCTTGGCGAGGCGGATTGGATCGTTGAGGCGGTTATCGAGCGGCTGGATGTTAAACGGGAGGTTTTGGCCGCGGTTGAAGCCGTTCGCAGGCCGGGGTCCATCGTCTCTACGAACACGTCGGGCCTGTCGGCAGCTTCAATGGCAGAGGGCAGGAGCGAGGAGTTTCGCCGGCACTTTGGGGTGACGCATTTTTTTAACCCGCCGCGGTATATGAAGCTTGTCGAGATCGTGCCTACCGCAGACACGTCGCCCGAGGTTGTGCGCCTGCTGACTGAGGTTTGCGAGAAGCGGCTGGGCAAGGGCGTCGTACTTGCGAAGGATACGCCAAATTTCATTGCGAACCGGATCGGCACCTACGGCATGCTCGTCACGCTCGAAGATACGCTACGTTTCGGACTGACGGTGGAGGAGGCGGATGCTTTGACCGGCCCTGCCATGGGCAGGCCGAAGACGGCGACGCTGCGCATGCTCGATCTGGTCGGATTAGATACGCTGCTGCATGTCATGGATAATGTGCGGGAGAGAAGCAGCGACCCGGTTGAGCAAGCGATTTTTGCGAGGCCGCCGCTGCTGGAGCAATTGGTCGCATCAGGGAGGCTCGGCGAAAAATCCGGAGCGGGCTTTTACCGGAAGGTCAAGGGGAAAGGCGGCAGTGAAATTGAGTCGCTTAGGCTGGCTACGCTCGAGTACGGACAGAAGCGTCCGGTGAACTCGCCCGTTCTCGATGCGTCCAAAGCGGCGAAGGGCGCGGCGGGCAAGGTCAGAGCGCTGCTCCGAACCGATCCTCATGACCGCTACGCGAAATTCGCATGGTCGACGATCAAAAAAACGCTGCTGTATGCAGCGGCTCAAGTCGGAGTCATCGCGGATTCCATCTCGGATATCGACCGCGCGATGCGCTGGGGCTTCAACTGGGAGCTTGGGCCGTTCGAGCTGTGGGATGCGATTGGGCTCCGGGAATCGGTTCAGCAAATGCAGAAGGAGGGCGATGAAATACCGGGGTGGGTGACGGCTTGGCTGGAAGCGGGGCATCAAAGCTTTTACCTTGCGGAAGGCGCCGAACGGCTCTATGCGGCGGGCGGCGCCTATAAGCGGGAAGAGGCGGAAGCGGACACGATTTCTTTAGCGGCGTTAAAAGCTTCCGGGAAAACGGTGTTTTCCACACCCGGCGCAAGCTTGATCGATATTGGCGATGATGTCGCGCTGCTCGAATTTCATTCGCAGAACAATGCAATCGGAGGTGATATATTATCCGCCATTAGGCAAAGCGTGAAGGAGGTATCGCAAAATTGGCGCGGGCTGGTGCTCGCAAATGAAGGGCGGAATTTTTGCGTCGGCGCGAATTTGATGCTTCTGCTGATGGAGGCGCAAAACGGGGATTGGGATGAGGTCGAGGATATTATCCGCTTCTTCCAAAGCAGCATGCTGGATCTTAAACGGCTTGACCGGCCTGTCGTTGCGGCTCCGCACCGGATGACGCTGGGCGGCGGGGTAGAAGCCTGCCTGCCTGCCGACCGCATTATTTATTCCCCGGAGACATACTTTGGATTGGTGGAAACGGGAGTTGGTCTCATTCCGGCAGGCGGGGGCTGCAAGGAAGCGGCCGCGATGGCAGCAGAACGTGCGCTTATCGCAAGCGGCGGCAAGCCGGGCGGAGACTTGCAGCCGCATCTGAATGCGTTGTTTGAGACGATTGCGCTGGCCAAAGCATCCTCCAGCGGCTATGAGGTTGGCCAGCTCGGGCTGATGCGTCCGCAGGATCGTGTCATTATGCGGCAGGAGGCTCGTATGGCCGAAGCGAAGCGGGCGGTGCTCGAGCTGGACCGGGCGGGCTACTCGCCGAAAGCGGAGGGCCGCATCCGCGTTGCCGGACGCGAAGGCAATGCGGTGCTGAAGGTAGCGGTGCAAGCGATGCGGCTAAGCGGACATATTAGCGAGCATGACGCGCTCATCGCCGGCAAGCTCGGCTCTGTGCTCGCCGGCGGTGACATTCAACCGGGCGCGGAGGTGAGCGAGCAATATTTGCTCGATTTGGAATGCGAAGCGTTCCTCAGCCTGTGCGGCGAGCGCAAGACGCAGGAGCGCATGAGCCATATGCTCGCGACCGGCAAGCCGCTGCGCAACTAACGGCTACTATATTTCAAAGGAGGAGAGCGGGATGTCAGCTTCATCACCGTTTGAAGTTCACGATCGCGATGCCGTTATCGTTGCTGCGGTGAGGACGGCGGTCGGCAAAGCATCGAAGGGAAGCCTGGCCGAGACGAGGGCGGAGGATCTTGGGCGAGCGGTGCTGCAAGGCGCGCTTGAGAAGCTCCCCGGCCTGTCGCCAGAGCTCATTGAGGATGTCATTATCGGCTGCGCAATGCCCGAGGGCGAGCAGGGACTAAACATGGCCCGGACCATCTCGCTTTATGCGGGGCTGCCGGTGACTACGCCTGCTGTTACGATTAACCGCTTCTGCGCATCGGGTTTGCAAGCGATCGCCTATGCGGCGGAACGCATCCGGCTCGGCGACGCGGACATTGTCGCGGCCGGCGGAGTCGAGAGCATGAGCCATGTCCCGATGACCGGCTTCAAGCTTTCGCCGCATCCGGTCATCGTCGATACGAGGCCTGAAGTTTATATGGGCATGGGGCACACGGCGGAAGAGGTTGCACGCCGCTATGGCGTGACGCGCGAAGCGCAGGATGCCTTCGCATCGTCCAGCCACAGCAAGGCGGCAGCGGCTATTAAAGCAGGGAAGTTCCAAGCGGAGATCGTGCCGATAACGGTAAGCCGTTCGGGCGTGAACGACGCTGGGCGGCCTTGGTCGAAGGTGTTCCAATTCGATACCGATGAAGGGGTGCGGCCGGAGACAACGGTTCAAACGTTAGCGCCGCTTAAGCCCTCGTTCGCACGAGAGGGAACGGTGACAGCGGGCAATACGTCCCAAATGAGCGATGGCGCAGCCGCCGTTATCGTGATGAGCCGGGCGCGTGCTGCGGAGCTTGGCTTACGTCCGCTCGCCGTATTCCGCAGCTATAGCGTAGCTGGCGTCGCACCCGAGGTGATGGGCATCGGACCGATCGAAGCGGTGCCGGGGGCGCTGCGGAAAGCGGGCATTACGCTTGCGCAGGTCGATCTCTTCGAGCTTAACGAAGCCTTTGCGGCGCAATGCGTACCGATTATCAACGAGCTGGGCATCGACCCCGAGCGGGTGAATGTGAACGGCGGGGCGATTGCGCTCGGGCATCCGCTTGGCTGTACGGGAACGAAGCTTACCGTATCGCTTATTCATGAGCTTGGCCGGAGAGGCGGAGGTATCGGCGTCGTTACGATGTGCGTAGGGGGCGGTATGGGAGCAGCCGGAGTAATCGAAGTGTATGGCACCTAATAATCGATTTGACTGAAGGGAGACCTGCGGCATGACGGAAACGATACGTTTTGGCGGTCGATTTGTCGTGGAGGACAGTGTGCCGGAATCGGTCGTGACGCCTGAGGATTTTACGGAAGAGCAGCGGATGATGGGGGAAGCGGCGCTGCAGTTCTTAGAGGCGGAAATTACGCCGCGCGATGCCGAGCTGGAGGCGCTGAACTATGATCTGACGGTAGAGCTGATGCGCAAGGCTGGCGAGCTGGGTTTGCTGGGAGCCGATGTGCCTGAGGCTTACGGCGGGCTCGGGCTTGATAAGGTGAGCACGACGCTGCTCGCGGAAACATTAGCGCGCGCTTCGTCGTTCGCGCTTTCGGTAGGCGCTCATACGGGCATCGGTACGCTTCCCATCGTGTTTTTTGGTACGCCCGCCCAAAAGAAAGCCTACCTTCCCGCGCTTGCATCAGGAGAGCGTATAGCCGCTTATTGCTTGACTGAACCGGCCTCCGGCTCGGATGCCTTAGGGGCCAAGACGACAGCCAGGCTTTCGCCTGACGGCAAGCATTATGTGCTGAACGGCTCTAAGCTGTTTATTACGAATGCAGGTTTTGCCGACCTGTTTATCGTTTACGCGAAGGTCGACGGCGAGTATTTTACCGCTTTTATCGTTGAGAAGGGAATGCCGGGGTTCAGCATCGGTCCGGAGGAGCATAAGATGGGCATCAAGGGTTCCTCAACACGCCCTCTATTTTTTGAAGATGTGGCGGTACCGGCCCAAAACGTGCTTGGAGAAGTTGGAAAGGGACATCACATCGCCTTTAACATTTTGAATATCGGGAGGTTCAAGCTTGGGGCAGCTTGTCTCGGCTCATCCAAGGAGACGATCGAGCTGGCGTCGGCCTATGCCAATGCACGGAAGCAGTTCGGGCGGGCGATCTCCTCGTATCCGCTCATAGGCGCCAAGCTGGCTGACATGAACATTCGCACGTACGTGCTGGAGAGTATGGTCTATCGGACCGCCGGCTTTATCGATGCAATGCTGCGGACAACGGAAGCGGGGAGCGGAACGGCGGAAGACGGCATGAAGGTGGCGAAGGCGATCGGGGAGTATGCGATAGAATGCTCGATCGTAAAAGTATTTGCATCCGAAACGCTCGATTTTGTAGCGGATGAAGGGGTACAGATTCACGGCGGCTATGGCTACATCCGCGAGTATAAGGTGGAGAGAATTTATCGGGATTCGCGGATAAACCGGATTTTTGAAGGGACAAATGAAATTAACCGGATGCTCATTCCCGGTACGCTGATGAAAAAAGCTTTAAAGGGGGAGCTGCCGCTGCTGCGCAAGGTGCGCTCGCTTCAAACTGAGCTGGTTCAGCCGATGCCGATTCCGCCGCTCGAAAAGCCGCTTAGCAAGGAGGCGTACCGTGTCGCGCAAGCGAAAAAAACGTTTCTCGCCGTCGGAGGGCTTGCCGTTCAGAAGCTGGGGCTGCGGCTCGAGCAGGAGCAGGAGGTGTTATGTTCGCTTGCCGATCTGATGATCGAAATATTTGCAATGGAAAGCGTACTGCTGCGTTCGCAAAAAATATGCAAAGCCAGCGGCGGGGTCACTTCGGAAAAGACGGAGAATGCCATCGCGATGACGACGGTTTTCGTGCAGGAGGCGATGGAGCGGGTCGAGTCGCTAGCCAAACGTGCGCTTACTGCGCTGGAGCAGGGAGACGGGCTGCAAATGCAGCTTTCGATTTTGAAAAAGCTAATGCGCGCACCGCTATCCGACACGGTAGCTTTGAAGCGGACGATTGCCGCCCGTGTCATTCGGAGTATGCATTATGTCGTGTGAAGGGGGAGAGCATGAATGGATCCGCTCAGTCCGCAAGACCCGCTTGTGCCCGAGCAACCGCCTGCCGAAGCCGCAAAGCTCGCACGTCCATGGCTTCGTCATTACCCGAAGGAGGTTTCTCCTTCGCAGAGCTATCCCGACCAGAGCATCGTCCAATTTTTGTTAAATGCGGTTAATAACCATCCGAACCATACAGCTGTCCATTTTCTTGGCAAAAATTTGACCTACCGCGAGCTGCATGGAGAAGCTGTCCGCCTTGCCACCGGCCTTCTTTCCCTGGGCATTGCCAAGGGAGACCGCGTGGCGATTATGCTCCCGAATTGCCCGCAGGCTGTCGCAGCGTTTTACGGCGTGCTGCTCGCAGGGGGCGTTGTCGTGCAGACGAACCCGCTGTACGTGGAACGCGAGCTGGAGCATCAGCTTGCGGATAGCGGGGCCGTCGCCATAATTACGGTTGATCTGCTGTATGCGCGCTTGTCCCGGGTGCGGGGCGAGCTGCCGGAAGCAGGCCCGCTGCCGAAGCTTCGGCATGCGATTATCACATCGATTAAGGACGGACTGCCGTTTCCGAAGAGCCTGCTCTATCCCCTTAAGCAGCGAAAAGAAGGTTTTCGAGCAAATATACCTTACGGCAGCTTTGGCGTCATTGCCTATAAGAAGCTGCTGGCTGCGCAGCATCCATTTACGGAGCTGCCCGAGCTCGCCAAGGGCGCTGAGCTTGCGGCGCTGCAATATACGGGAGGGACAACCGGGACGCCCAAGGGCGTGATGCTGACGCATCGGAATCTCGTTTCGAATACGATGCAAATCGCGGCATGGTGCTATAAGGCGGAGGATGCCAAGGAACGCTTTCTTGCGGCGATGCCTTTGTTTCATGTGTTTGGATTAACGGTGTTAATGAATATGTCGGTGCTGCGGGCAGGTACGCTTATTCTTCTGCCGCGGTTCGAGGTGGATAAGGTTCTGCAGACGATCAATCAGCAGAAGCCCACCATTTTTCCGGGGGCGCCTACGATGTATGTCGCGATCATTCATCATAAGGACGCTGCGAAAACGGATCTTTCATCTATTAATGTATGTGTAAGCGGATCGGCTGCCTTGCCGCTTGAGGTGCAGGAACAGTTCGAAGCTTTAACCGGCGGCAGGCTCATTGAAGGCTACGGCTTATCGGAGGCTTCACCCGTAACGCATGCCAATCCGATATGGGGGCGGCGAAAAATCGGCACGATCGGCGTACCCTTCCCCGATACCGATGCTGTTGTCATTGATCCGGAAACAGGTGAGCGGCTGGGTGTAGGCGAGCTTGGAGAGCTGGTCGTACGCGGGCCGCAGGTCATGCAGGGATACTGGAACAAGCCTGCGGAAACCGAACAAGTATTACGGGGCGGGTGGCTGTACACGGGCGATCTCGCGACAATGGACGAGGACGGCTATTTTACGATTATGGATCGGATTAAGGATGTTATCATCGCCGGCGGGTTTAACATTTATCCGCGCGAGGTGGAGGAGGTGCTGTTCGAGCATCCGGCCGTGCGGGAAGCGGCGGTTGTCGGTGTGAAGGATGAATATCGGGGCGAATCGGTGAAAGCATATATCGTATTTAAGGAGGGCTGGGAGGTATCGCCCAGTCAGATGGACCGCTGGTGCAGAGAACGGCTGGCGGCCTACAAGGTACCGCATCACTATTCCTTCAGGGAAACGCTTCCAAAAACAATGATAGGCAAGGTGCTTCGCCGCAAGCTGCAGGAGGAGGAAGCGGAGACGAAGCAGGCCGCTGAGGATAAGGGAGAGTGAACGGGATGGATGAGGAACGGTTTGTTCAGCAGGCAGATCAGGCCGGACACCTGACAAGACTCGCGGAGCGTGCGCAAGCGACGTTCTGGGGTTCTCTCGGCTGCGAGGTTGTGCAGGCAAATGCCAGAAAAGCGACTATTTGCCTGGATGCCTCGGATCGGCATTTAAACCTGATCGGCATCGTTCACGGCGGCGTACTAATGTCGCTGCTCGATAACGCGATGGGACTTGTTGTCATGCTTGCGGTACCGGATGAGCGGGCTGTAACGGCGAATTTAGACACGCAATTTCTCGCCAGCAGCAAGGGCGGCGTGCTCCTATGCGAGGCAGAGCTGATACATCGAACGGATCGCACGCTCACGCTGCAAGCGCAGGTCAAGGATGAAGGGGGCAAGCTGCTAAGTATCGGAATCGGCGCTTATCGGGTCATATAGGTAGAGGGAATTTGCTTGCCTGCTTCTGATTCGTTATAATGATACCTAATAAATGGAAGGTATTAAGGTGTTGAAAAGGACTAATAATTGACGGCGATATACCGATAAATGTAGTAGGGGAAAGGAGGCGAGGACATGGTTCAGGGCTGGGTAACGACATTGGTTTTAGCGTTTGGAATGCTGGTTGCCATAATTGGAGTAATTGCGTATTTAAGAATGTTTCGTAAAGACAGGCTCTCTTCAACGTCTGACCAGGCAGCCGATGTCTCGCCTCCAAATATCATCATTGCAGCGAAATCAATGGAAAGCGGGCACAATATGGAAGCGAAACCCGAACAACCCGCTCCAAGAGATTAACAAATGTTAACTTTCATAATCGAAATCAAAATGTTATAATAGTAAGAAAAATGCAAACATTGCGACTCATTGGCCATGGAGATATCTGCACCGATGGGGGGTCTTGCGGTGAAACTGCCGCACGAGGTCTCGTATTATGCTGTTTAGGACGACCATCCAACGTAAAGGGGAGGAGATTTCATGGCGAAACATAGCCAGAATGAAGTCAAGGAAAGCCTGAAGGAACTAACGAGAATTTTTCAACCCAAGGACCCGCGTAAATTTGTTAAAGAGTATATTCGCAAGTACCGGATTACCGGAGGCTACGAAGATGAATTGACGACATTGGTGGAAAATGAATTAGGCAGAATCAACTCCTCGGTCAGCTAAACTCACAATGTAATATACGGCTTTGTAAACTGTCGATCGGCAGAATGCAAAGTCTTTTTGTTTTTGTTCTCCTTTGTCAGCCTCATATTTATAAAATTTCTGAAAATCAGCATGCAATCATAATTTCGTCATACATGATCGTCATTTGTCTCCTTTTTCCCGAATAAGTTATACATAGCAGAGCCTAGGATTATGCTTATGAAGTGGATTTTGCTTCCGCAAAACCTTAAGGAGGTCAGAGCACACATGGCAGTGGATTTGAAAACGAAGGAACATATTCGAGGAATCCGTAAGGCTGGGCGTATTGTCGCTGCCTGTCACAAAGCGCTCTCGAAACGAATAGCGCCGGGAGTTACGACACAGGAAATTGATCGGTTTGTTGAACGGTTCATGCTTGACCGGGGAGCGACTCCAGCTCAGAAGGGCTATAAGGGATATCCGTTTGCCACATGTGCCTCCGTTAATGAGGTCGTCTGCCACGGCTTTCCCGGTTCAGAGCCGCTTGAAGCCGGCGATATTGTTACGATTGATATGGTGGCCGATCTTGATGGCTGGAAAGCTGACTCCGCTTGGACATATTCAATCGGCAGGACGAATGCGGCTACCGAGAAGCTGCTTCTTGCAGCGGAGCAATCTCTGCTCGATGGCATTAAGCAGGCTGTGCCTGGCAACCGGCTGGGCGATATAGGCTATGCGGTTCAATCGAGAGCGGAGAGAGCCGGATTTAAGGTCGTAACCGCTTTCGCCGGTCACGGCATAGGCAGAGAAATGCATGAATATCCTGAGGTCATGCACCGCGGCATACCCGGTCAAGGGATAGAGCTTGAAGAAGGCATGGTCATTACGATAGAGCCTATCATTACGGCAGGCAGGGCAGACGTATACATTGCGGAAGACGGCTGGACGGCACGTACGATAGACGGGGCTTGGGCGGCGCAATTTGAACATACGGTGGCGATTACAAAGGAAGGCCCGATAATTTTGACCAGGTGGGAATGATTTCTTTAACATAGCGCCGAGCGGGGTCCAGGCAGCACACCTGGATCCGCTCGGCTTTTTATTGCGGCAAAGGACCCATATTTCAAAGACTTATTTTTTAGTACGGGTCGATTGTCCTTTTTTTAATTTGAAATTTTAGGGATATCTTACTATTGATATAAAATTTCTGCCTTGCTAGAATGAGGATGCAATACGAATTACATACAGCGGGATTGTTACTGCACAGCAGGCAAGACCTAAAATGTTTGAGGATGACCGTACCGGCAGGTGCGTTATTCTTTGGACGTTTTAGGTCTTTTTTTGTTCCGCGAAAACGGAGGGAGGATCCGGAATAAACGGTTAACTGCAGCAGCAAAAAAACAATTAGCAGTCAATTTTGGGGAGGAAAAAAAATATGAATAAAATAGCTAAATACGGGAAACTGATGTTGACCGCATCGATTCTCGCAAGCAGTCTGGCGGCCACGTCCGTTTCGGCAAAAGCGCCAACTACATCTGTGCCTAACGATTACACGGCCGCCTGGTCCCGTCAAGCAGCGGAGCAAGTCAAGCTTACGTCTACGAACACGGCACCTAAGATTGACACTAACTTTAAACTGGCCGCTCCTGATGTATGGATCTGGGATACTTGGCCGCTCCAAAACCGCGATGGCTCCCTTGCTGTCGTCAATGGATACAGAATCGCATTCGCATTGGTAGCTCCTCGTACGTTCGGATGGAACGACCGTCACACCGAAGCAAGAATCGGTATGTTCTACTCCAAAGACGGAGTCGACTGGACTTACGCAGGCATTCCTTATGACTATGATAAAGCTTACGGCCACATGCAATGGGCCGGTTCCGCAATGCTGGACAAGAAAGGCAAAATTCACTTGTTCTACACGGCTACTACCGATATGAACGCCAACGGCGGTAAAGAGTGGGATCAGAACGGCTGGGTACAGCGCGCTGAACAACGTCTGGCCACAACGACTTTCGATATTAAAGCGGATAACAGCGGCGTTAAGCTGATTAATGAAGGCAAGCACCAAATCATCGCCGAGCCGGACGGCAAGTATTACGAAACGATTGAGCAGTTCTATGATGGAGGCCACAACATTACGGCTTTCCGCGATCCGTTCTTCTTCCAGGATCCGAATTCAGGCAAAGAGTACATCATATTCGAAGGCCAAGTAGGCGGCAAATCGAGCGAACAAAAACTGAAGCCTGAGAACATCGGTGACGAAGAATACCGCAACACGCATACCGTTCCGGATAGAGCTGAGCTGTATGACGGTAACATCGGTATTGCGGAAGTACTCGACAATGATGTAACCAAACTGAAATTGCTTCCTCCTTTGCTCGAATCCATCGGTGCGAACCATCAAGTGGAACGTCCGCACATGTACATCAAAGGCAACGATTATTACCTGATGACGATCAGCCATACCTTCACGTACGCACCAGGCCTGACCGGTCCGGACGGCGTATACGGCTTCCACAACGAAGGCGGCATCCGCGGCGCTTACAAACCGCTTAACGGTTCCGGTCTTGTTGTAGCCAACCCTAGTTCAAGTCCGTACCAGGCTTACTCCTGGATGGTTCTTCCTGATGAAACGGCAATCAGCTTCATCAACGAACCGCTTGACGAGAACGGAAATGTGAAACACGGCGGTACTTTTGCTCCGACGCTGCAGCTGTCCTTCGAGGGCGACAAAACTAAAATCGTAGGTGAATTGCAGCACGGCGAAATCCGCGATTTCGGACCTTATCTCAGCGCTAAAGACGTTGAAAAAATGGAAAAAAAAAATCCGCAAACCGAAATAACAACGACTAACTGGACACGTGAGCAAGCGTCCATGATCCAGCAAAACGCAAACAACACCCTGCCATACACGGATTTCAAAAAGCTTGAAAAAATGACGCCGGACTATCACATCTGGGATACATGGCCGCTGATGGACCGCGACGGAAATGTCGCTACGTACAAAGGCTATAAAGTGCTCTTCGCGCTTTCTGCACCGAGCAACGTACTGCCGGGTAAAGTTCATGATATCGCAACGATTCGTTACTTCATCTCGAAAGACGGCAAGGAATGGAAATTTGTAGGCGACCTGTTCCCTGCAGGCACTAAGCTCGGTTCCCGTCAATGGGCAGGTTCCGCGATGCTGGATGGCGATAAAATCCATGCCTTCTACACCGCTACCGGCCGTGAAGGCGAGCAAAACCTGACTTATGAGCAACGCTTGGCTATGGCCGTCGGTGAAATCAAAGCAGACAAAAACGGCGTAAAATTCACGAACTGGGCTCCGCACCGCATCATTATGGAGCCGGACGGCGAACACTACCAAACGCTGGAGCAAGCGAAGCAAGGTGAAGGCGGCGGTTACGCTTTCCGTGATCCAATGTGGTTTAAAGATCCTAAAACGAAAAAAGAGTACATTGTATTCGAAGGCCAATCCGCAGGCGCTGTTGGCGACCGCGAATTGAAGCCGGAATACATCGGCAGCGAAGCGTTCCAGAAAACTCATACTGTTCCTGCAGGAGCAGCTAGTGCCAACGCTAACATCGGTATTATCGAAGTCGTTAAAGGCGATTTCAATAATCTGAAGCTTCTTCCTCCGCTTCTTGAAGCGAACTATGTAAACGAAGAA
>DATJKM010000157.1:0-6151 GCA_035491515.1 Candidatus Udaeobacter sp.
CCGATTTAATGCTCATCGATCCCGTAAAAGCATATTGATCCATAGCCGCAAGTCCCGAATAGGATAAAGACAACCATTCCTCCGGCGAACGCTTCTTACCGACTTGGCTGCAGCCGGGCATCGTCAATATGCATATTAAAATAAGAATACTCGCTCCAACAGCTTGCTTCCGTTTCATGCTCATACCTCCCGTCCAACCTGTTACTGTAGTATCGTCCCTATCCTGCCAGTTCCTTATTCCAAACATGAACAAAAAGAAAAGGATGCCGGCTAAGGCATCCTCAGGTTCTATTGCATAAATCCAAGCTTTATTTAGCTTTGACCTACAAAAATGCAATTTCTTCCATTATTCTTCGCTTCATATAGCGCCATGTCCGCACGGTAAAACAACGATTCTACGCTAACTTTCTCATCCTCAAACGTCCATTCGGATACTCCGCAGGACACGGTTACGACCGGCTCCGTCTCTTGTTCGACATGCAGCCGAATCCGCTCAGCGATGCGATAAGCCTGCTTGGCTCGAATGCCCGGCAAGTAAACGGCAAGCTCCTCGCCGCCCCAGCGTGCCGCAATGTCGCCTTGTCTTATGGATTCTCGGATAATGTTACTTACATGAATGAGTATCCGGTCACCGACTTGATGTCCGTACGTATCGTTTACCCGCTTGAACAAATCAACATCCACGAGGATAAGCGAGCCGAATTGATCCTTGCGTTGACGGCTTTGAATTTGCTCGTTTAAATAATGACGGGCATGCAGCCCAGTCAAATTGTCGGTTATGACCATGCGGCGAACTTCAGCATGCAAGGAAGCATTCGAAACCGCGATTCCGATGTGCGTACTCATTACTTGAAGCAGCTTATAATTTTCGTAAGAGAAAAAATTAGGCGTCTTATGCGTAACCAGAATGACGCCGCCGACCTCTCCATCAACCATAATCGGTGCAGCGATAAGCGATCTTGAGCCTGTATTTTCCATGATCTTAGAGGTTGCGACACGAGTATGCCAGTAATCGGATATAATTAACGGCTCCCTCGTTCGGTAGACCATGCCGCAGATACCATAATCGTGTGAGAACTGATCATTCGCAAGTGCAGGGAAATTGCTTGACATGACGACAAATTGTTTGTTTTCACTGTTTAACTGCAGGACGCTGCAATAATCGGCATCAAATATCGTTAAAAGCTCGCTAGTAGCAAATTGAAAAATTTCTTTAAGCCTCAGCGACTGGTTCAACCGTTTCGTAAGCTCATTAATAAGACGAAGCTCATTGATAATTAAATTCGACTGCTCGTACAATTTCGCATTCTCAAAGGCTGAGCCTGAAGTTTCGGCTAGCAGCAGGAACGCGGGCAAGTCTGCCTCATCCCACTCGCCTGGGCCGATAGACATGCACAGCACGCCGTACGCAGCTTGCTTGCCAGTCATAGGAACAGCTAACCGTAGCGTGCCATCCCGGTCTTGCTCGGTTACCGATTTCCCGGTTAAAAACGCCTTGGCCACGAGATCATGCTCGGCATTTTTGAAAACAAGCGGCTTTACGCGCGGATCGCCATTTAAGTGATCTTGTGACAAATACAAATAAACCTCGGAGCTCGGGTAAACAATTTCTAAGCTGCGAAGTAATTCCGACAGTACGGAGGACACATCGATTTGATCATAAAGCTGTTTGGCCGCTTGAAACAAAAAATCTCTTCTGCTTGCTTCCTGCTCCGCCCGCTGCTGCTGCAGGAGCAGATCCTTGACATAAAGCTGTTCGAACTTATGGTAAAAGCAGCTGCGGAAATGCAAGGAGGACATATGAATCTGCGTGATGTCCGTCTGTGAACCGATTGGCATTACGTATGTGAAAATACAAAAAACAGCGCCATCGTTTCTCCTTTGCAGGGGAAGCGCTGCAACAGATATCTCTTCTGTTTCACTAATGATTGGTCTGCCGCTGCTCAGAACGGCGCGGACGGCCTTCTCGAGCGCAGCATCACGCTTCTGTCCCGCGTTACCAGCCGATGCAACCTCTTCTGCTTGTTTATTAAATAACACAAATTGACCGGTCTCAAACGAGGGTAATCCTGCTGCTTCCTTTACCCATTGAATAAAGCTTTCTTTGAACAAAGGAAATAGCAATGGCTCGTCCGCATCGCTAATATCTTCACTACTGAACCAAACCGGTTGCAGTTCTTCTGATGTATTCACAATTGCTGATGTTTTACGATATGCGAAATTGCTATTCATTCGATCAACCATGCAGCCCCAACCCTTCCATCTGTCAAACAAGGAGATGAGCTTCCTACATCACTCAATAATACAATCATCATACTTCATTTTTGAGATTTTTGCACTACTGCGCCTGTAAAATATAGGACTTTTGATTCCCCTTTTGCATCATTAAAATTGTAGTGCAAACCTTGACAACGGCTATATATTTCATATATTATTTATTGATGAATAGATGGGCGTACGGTTTTGTGTCACCCTCATGAAATACGTTCGCTGTAGGCCAGCGGCTGACTAGCCTAACAGGGACGAGCATGCTCGGACGTTGAACGTATTCGGCGAAACACAACCCCATTCACAAATTTATTTGATGAAGGAGTTAATTTTACGTATGTCACGTTATACAGGACCTAAATTTAAACTAAGCCGTCGCCTTGGAATCTCTTTGAGCGGAACGGGTAAAGAACTTGCAAAACGCGCATTTCCACCAGGTCAACACGGCCCTAACCAACGCAAAAAGTTGAGCGGTTATGGCGTTCAATTGCAAGAGAAACAAAAGCTTCGTCACATGTACGGTTTGAACGAAAAACAATTCCGCAACTTGTTTGACAAAGCGGCAAAAATGAAAGGTAAAGCCGGTGAAAACTTCATGGGCCTCCTTGAAAGCCGTCTTGACAACCTCGTTTACCGTCTTGGCCTTTCCAACTCCCGTGCAGGAGCTCGTCAGTTGGTATCACACGGTCACGTTACTGTAAACGGCAAGAAAGTGGATATCGCTTCTTACAGCGTTTCTATCGGCGATGTTATCGGTTTGCGTGAGCGCAGCCGCAGCCTAAGAACAATTAAAGAAGCTATGGAAGGCCGTCATCACCTTCCGAACTACTTGGAGTTCAACGATCAAGCATTGGAAGGTAAATTCGTTCGTCTGCCTGACCGCGGTGAGCTTTCCCAAGATATCGACGAGAAACAAATCGTCGAGTTCTACAGCCGTTAATTATGAAAAAAACCTTGAACCATATGGTTCAAGGTTTTTTTATGTCTGCAACTACGATTGTTCGGGCAGCTTAGGTGCAATTTCGGCAGGTCTAACGCTGCCAGCCGATGCGTTAATCGTCTTAGACGTCAGTCCTTTAATAAGTGCATTTACATCGATGCCGGAAACGCTCTTCAGCATTTCAGGTGCGGTAGACATTAATGAAGTAACGTAATTGCTTAGTCTCGCAGCCCCTTCGCCATTCCCCGTGTCTACGACAGTAAGCTTATCGATGCTGCTAATCGGCTCCGCTATTTTTCCGGCGAGCTCAGGCAGCATTTTTACAATAATATCAAGCACGGCAGCTTCACCGAATTTCTCAAATGCTTCAGCCAGCTTCTCCTTCGCTTCTGCTTCCGCTAAACCTCGAAGACGGATAACGTCTGCCTCCGCCGTTCCCTTCGCTCTCTCCGCTTCAGCAACAGCCAAGCCGTCCAAGCGCTTCTGCGCAGCATGCGCCTTCGCTTCCGCCTCGATCCGGTACTGCAAGGCATCCGCTTCGCGTAGGAGCTTTGCTTTGTTCGCTTCAGCCGCTTGCTCAACCGCGTAACGGTCTGCATCGGCTTTCTTTTTCACTTCTGCATCGTACTGCTTCTCGCGCCGCAAAATTTCCTTCGCTTCAAGATCAATCTCACGCTCTTTGCGTACGAGCTCAACCTTCATCTGCTCCTCGACTACGCTTTGCTTCGCACGCGCTTCTTGAATGGAATATGCCTGATCCGCTTCTGCTTTCGCTGTATCTTGATCGCGCTTAAAGGATGCAACCTTCATCTCCTTCTCTTTCTCTGCTTCAGCGATGTTAGTATCGCGCACAAGCTCGGCTTTTTGACCAGCCTCAGCCGCAAGCGCTTTCTGGATTCTAGCATCCCGCACCGCTTCGGCTTCCGCAATTTCCGCATCCCGCTTTACCGCAGCGATTCGCGGCTTACCGAGCGCGTCTAAATATCCATGCTTGTCGCGCAAATCCTTTATTGTGAAGGAAACGATTTGGAGACCCATTTTCTTCAAATCCTTAGCTGCTACCCCTTGTACCTCTTGCGCAAATTTATCGCGATTACGATAAACCTCTTCTACCGTCATGGAGCCTAGTATGGCGCGCAAATGTCCTTCCAGCACCTCCTGCGCTTCGCCCTTCAGCGCTTCCGTCGGCTTACCCAGAAACTGTTCCGCCGCCGTTGCCACATCCTCAATCGCACCGCCGATTTTGATAATCGCTACGCCGTCTGCCATGACCGGAACGCCTTGCTCCGTATAGACCTCTGGAGTAGATACATCAAGCTTGTGCGACAGCAAGGACAGAAACTCGGCCTTCTGGAATATCGGCAGTATGAACGCGCCTCCGCCTCTAATAATCTTTACTTTACGGCCCGATTCATCCGTGCTCGCATTTCGAGTACCAAGAAACGAACCCGTTACGAGCATCGCTTCATCCGGACTAACCGTCTTATAGCGCGCCCAGAAGGCTAGACCTAATACGATGAGCACTCCGACAACAATTGCAGGTATAATAAAATAATCCGGCATTGACATTTCCCCTCTCAACTGCATGATTTAAAATAAATTCACTTCCGAAACATAAAGCGTGCTGTCTCTGACTTCAACAACGACAACCTTAGCGCCACCCGCAATTGCGACGCCCTCGAAGCTGGCGGCGATCTGATTCGTAAAGCCTGCCCCCACCTTAACCATCACTTCCCCATAGCCTGACGCCGGGATCGGAACCAGCACATCCCCAAGCATGCCGGACAAACCATTAAGCGAAAAAGCGATTGAATTTTCACTTTGCTCCATCGGCTTAATATATAGGAAAAAAACGGCCGTTCCTGCAATGAGAGCAATTAACAAGGCGATAATTACGATCGCTGCCGCTCCAAGCGCAGTGTAGCGCCCGAGCATGATTCCTGCTCCTCCAAACACGGTAATGCCGCCAACAAGCGCAGTCGGCGACATCCAAGAATGACCATCTAACGATAAAAAATCGAGCGCACCGTCCAGCGTCTGCCCCAGCCAATCTCCGAATACAACACTTACGAGCGCATAAAGAATTCCGCCGATTAGACAGGACAAAAATAGCGTCTCCAACTTCCCCCTCCTCTCAATGCATCCATATCCTGTTATTGCTTCCGTTATTTATTACGTTGAAAAGCCGTTTTTTGTTTCCAAAAAAATAAAGCTTGCTGAATTTTATCCATTCAACAAGCTTTGTTAGAACAATTATCCTAATTTGATTTTTACGAATTTACGTTTTCCGACTTGAAGCACATCCCCGTTCTGAGGCGTCACTTCGGCATTGATATCCGTTATTTTCGCTTCATTTATACGAACGGCTCCCTGCTGCACACTTCGTCTTGCTTCACTGCTCGTTGGCTGTAAGCCAAGCACGGTAAGCAGCTTTACGATGCGAATTTGGCCGTTGTCGAGCTCATCCGGCGATACGGACACCTCTTCGATATCATCCGGAAGAGCGCGCTGCTGAAATACGGTAATAAAATGATTTTCCGCTGCTTTGGCCGCCTCTTCGCCGTGGTACATTCTCACAAACGTTGCTGCGAGCTGCATTTTTGCATCGCGCGGATGTACGGAACCATCTTCAAGACCTGATTTTAACGCCGCCAGTTCCTCGTTGCTTAAGTCGGTTGCAAGCTCGTAGTACTTGAACATGAGCTCATCAGGAATCGACATCGACTTACCGTAAATTTGGTTTGGCTCCTCATCGATACCGATGTAGTTGCCCAAGCTTTTACTCATTTTGTTCACGCCGTCCAATCCCTCGATCAACGGTGTCATAATGGCAACTTGCGCAGGTTTATTATATTCCTTCTGCAGCGTTCTGCCCATAAGCAGGTTAAACTTCTGATCCGTACCGCCAAGCTCGACGTCGGATTCAAGCGCAACCGAATCATA
>DATJKM010000158.1:0-8237 GCA_035491515.1 Candidatus Udaeobacter sp.
CAATTATTTGAAGGAGGATGTCTCGCAGGTTATAAGCCTCTGGAGCCCCCAAAAACTCGGGTATTTGACCGTGTATATGGTGAAGCAGCTATTGGACGGAAATTTGGCTTATGACGGTCAAAAAATTCCGAATGTAGGGAATATACGCATAAAAGGGGATGTTGTCATCATGGGCGAGCCGATAGATTTTACGAAAGACAATGTAGACGATTATGATTTTTAGAAATATATTCAAAAACTACAGGTTCACATCCAAGCTGATTATTACCTATTTGCTCCTTACTGTTATCCCAATGGCTTTGATCGGATATGTTTCGTATTGGCAGTATAACCGCTCTATCGAAGACCAGGTTGGAAAATACATTCCGCGCATATTAAGCCAGGCTAACGATAACATTGACCGGAAATTGGACGAACTGCAAAACCTGAGCGAGCTTATTTACAACTCGAATGAGGTTGTCTCTATTTTGGGAAAAACATCGCCTCAATCCCAGTCCCGTAATCTACAGGATAAATTTACAGTGGAAGGCTACTTATCCCGCACCTACTTAAGCGGCAATTACAGCGATGTTCTCGGTGTTTTTATTTCCAGCAATGACCGGATTTTTCAAAAAGCCAATCTTGGCTACAGCTCTTTCGATCCCGGCTCGTTCCCGGTTGGACAAGAACTGAATTTTCATGGGAAAGTAAATATCATTCTGCCGTTCGATGCAGGTTTACGGTTTGATGGAGCAGTCCCCTATTTGTTAATCGTCAAGCCAATCAAGGATTTCGATAACCGGAAAACGTTAGGTACGATGTATATTGCCGTTACGATGAAGTTTATCGAGAGCGTTTTGTCCGAGCTTGCAAACGAAGATTCGGCAGCTTTATGGATTATGGACATGAACGGAAAAATTATATATCATACCGAATCCGAGAGGATCGGGGGGATATATGACGACGCACGTCTGTTTCCGATAACGGATGGAAGTTTCAAAAAAATGACGTCGTCAAAAAGCGAGCTGTTCAGCATCAGCCGTTCGGCATCCACGAGTTGGACGCTGGCTTACCATATTCCAATGGAGAAATTGACGGCTCAAACCGATCGGCTTCGCGATCTGATGATTCCTGCGTTTGTCCTGTTCGTTGCAGTCACGGGAGTGATCTCTGTACTGCTCGCCTGGAATTTCACACGACCGCTCATCCAGCTGCGGCGGCTAATGGTCAATGTGCAGATGGGCAACTTTCAGGTCGACATGCAGATCCGCAGCCGGGAGGATGAGATCGGCATGTTAGCGCACCGGTTTAATGCCATGGTGAAGGAAATACGCGCGCTCATCCAGGAAAACTATCAGATCGAAATTAAGCAAAAAGAAGCCCAGCTGTATGCGCTCCAGTTTCAGATCAATCCGCATTTTATGTACAATACGCTCGAAACGATATCGATGGCGGTGGAACAAGGAGAGCGGGAAACTGCGGTGGAGATGGTATCGCTGCTCGGCAGAATGATGAGGTTTTCGCTCAGCAACAAACGTAGAACGGTACCGATTTCCGAAGAATTACAGCATGTTGAGGATTTCTTGCAAATCCAGAAATACCGGTTCGAAGACGCGCTTGAGTATGTCATACACTGTTCCATTGCAGCCGGGAATTACGGAACCTTGAAATTTATTTTGCAGCCGATCGTAGAAAACAGCATTAAATACGGGCTGGAGCACCGGCAAAAGGTATATATTGAGCTCGCAATTGACGAGGTGCGCGACGAGAATGGGAAAGCGGTATCCATCCGATTTAGTATACGCGACAATGGTATCGGAATGGATGCCGACCGTTTGCAGCAGGTCCGTCTCATGCTCTCGGACACCCAATTTATGCAAAGGGACTCAGGCGTCGGATTGTTGAATGTTCATTCCCGCATTGTGATGGAGTACGGGGAATCCTACGGTATGAGCATTAATAGCGAGAAAGAAAAAGGAACAATGACTGTGCTGGAAATTCCGGTACTGCCTATGGAGGATTAAAATGATACAGCAGATTCATGTGGTTGTTGCCGATGACGAGCCTATGATTCGCAGGGGAATGGCCCGTCTTATCGAAGAATGCGGGGAAGAGTGGAAAGTTCTCGATATGTTTGCCAACGGATCCGAGGCGCTGAATTATATGAAGAATCCCGGAATACGGGTCGATCTGCTCGTTACGGATGTCAAAATGCCAATAATGGACGGATTAGCCTTGATCCGGGAAGCCCGGCAATATCAACCCATACTTCCCTTGGTGATCAGCGGATATGATGATTTCGAATATGTGCGGACCGCGTTAAGAGAAGGGGCTATCGATTATATTCTCAAACCGGTCAACCGCTCGTTATTTCGAATACAGTTGAAGGAAATACAACATAAGATTCAGCACCGGAAGCATCAGGATGAGCGCAAAGCGCTTCAACAATGGTTATACGAAGGCGATTCGATGAGTATATCCGGAAACTGGCGGAGTACCTTCCTGGAAAATTCGTACCGTCTTCTGTGCGTTTCCTTGGATGAACCTCCGATAAAGACGAGGACTTATACGCGGAGAGACTGGGAGTTATCCATGTATGCCGTCGAGAATATATTGGAAGAAACGATAAATGATGCGATGCAAGGACAAGCTGGACGCGGATGGGTTTGGCAGGGCGGGAAAAGAATGTGCTGGATCCTTTTGGGAGACGCTGAGGATGTGGAACAAGTGGCGGATTCGCTTCGTTTGGCTGTTTTGCGATGCATGGGTCTTTCGGTGACTGTATCCGTCAGCGCCGAATTTAATGATATGTACAGCTTGCCGGGTGTAAGAGACGATGCAGCCTCGCTGCTGTATTTACGGCTCGTATATGGGGGCAACCGGGTGATCGCGGCAGACCGCATGCAGGATATATCCGAAAACTCTTTGCCTATCAAACTTCGCCAGATTGTACAGCGTCTTCGTTTGGAGATCGGGAAAGAAGCGGATGGGGAAACAAAGTCGCTGCTGGATGATTATTTTAAGGAAATGGAATCCCTTAGCCTGCCTGCAAGCATTCGCCATGCCCTTGAATATCTGATTATTCATATTCACGGTGCATGCCTCGAGACCGGGCATGAAGAAGCACAAACGCAGATATTATCAAACTTGGCCAAAATGGATCAGCATATAGCCAGCTTCCATCAGCTCCGCAAACAATTGAACAATTTGCTGCTGCTCGTATCGGCCTCTATGCGCGAAAAACGGTCGAAAACAGATCGGACGCCTGTCAACCGATCGAAAGCTTGGATCAAACAACACTTGGGGGAGCCGCTCACGATTCAATCGATTGCCGAGCAGATTCCCATGAATCCCACTTATTTTTGCGAGATCTTTAAAACGCATACCGGGGAAACCGTGCTGGGTTATGTGAAACGGTTAAGAATGGAGGAAGCGGCAAGGCTGCTTACCGAAACCGATGGCAAATTGCCTTATATCTCCGACAAGGTCGGGTACAATGATGTGAAATATTTTAGCCGCCAATTCAAAAGGCATTTCGGCGTACTCCCCTCCTCCTTTAAAGAAATCGCAAAACCGTCTGCAGAATAATGCAGCGGTTTTTTTTATTGAAAGAACCGAAATATGTCTACCCCTTCCGAGAGATGTCTACTATGTTAACGCTTTCAACGCAAGTACAATGAGAACAACACAAAGACATGGAGGGATTTTCTTGAAACTCGGAATTCACGCATATGCATGGTGCTCGCAATGGAGCAACGATACGCTGCATTTAATTAATCGTGTCAAAGATTTAGGTTTGGATTTTATCGAGCTGCCGCTTATGAGTTTAGATACATTCGACGTGAAGGCGGTTCGCGGGCGGCTTCAGGATATCGGATTAGAGTGCTGCACGTCTACCGTACTGCTTGAAGGAATGGATCTTACCAGCGATGATGCCGAAGAACGGCAAAGAGCGGTCTCCTATTTGAAACAATGTGTGGAAGTGTCCAGCGGAATAGGGGCCAAGCAGTTCAGCGGAGTCATTTATTCGCAGCACGTGAAGACGGCTACAAAACGGCCCTCCGAGAAGGAATGGCAGATGGCAGCCGACGGACTGCGGGAGGTGGCGAAATATGCTGAAACATTGGGAGTGCCTATCGCATTAGAACCGGTTAACCGCTATGAAACTTATTTGATCAACACATCTGAACAGGCGATGAAGCTAATTGATATGATCGGGATGGATAATGTCGGGGTGCATCTTGACACGTACCATATGAATATCGAAGAGAAACGGTTCTCTGACGCGGTGCAGCTGGCAGGCCCGAAGCTGATGCATATTCATTTGTGCGAAAATGACCGCGGCATCCCCGGGACGGGACTTGTCAATTGGGATGATTTGTTCCGGACGCTTGGGGAAATTAATTATGAGGGTTATGCGGCTTTGGAATCATTCGTTGACATCACCGACAACATGAGCACCTGGGTATGGCGCCAATTAGCACCAAACGGAGATGTGCTTATTACAGAAGGTAAAACGTTTATCCGCTCTATGCAGGAGAAATACGGTTTGGTATAAGCAGGAGGTATCAGTCAAATGGAGTTCTTGTTGCAGATGCGTAAAGTTAGCAAGACGTACCCTGGGGTAAAAGCGCTGGACGGTGTACAGATCGCGATAAAGCCGGGTGAAGTGCATGCCCTGATCGGTGAGAACGGGGCGGGGAAATCAACCTTAATGAAAATTTTGGTTGGCGTTGAAAGCGCGGATGAGGGTGCGGAAATCGAATTCGCCGGTGAGAAGGTGCATTTCTCCAAACCTATCGATGCGACACTAAAAGGAATCTCTATCATCTATCAAGATTTGAGTCTCTTTCCTAACCTTTCTGTGGCAGAAAATATTTGCATCGGTCGTGAAAACGCCGGCAAAGGCTACTACCGGGTGCAATGGAAACAAATGAAGCTGCTCGCAGAAAAGACATTGGCTGAGCTTGGTTTGAAGGTGGATGTATCTCTCCCCTTGGGAAAATTAAGCATTGCGAAACAGCAGTTGGTTGCGATCGCACGGTCTTTAGCATTTGATTCTAAATTAATTGTAATGGATGAACCGACTTCTTCCTTGTCTTCTGGAGAAGTTGAGCATTTATATAACATTATCGAGGATTTACGCAAGCGGGGTATCTCGATCATCTATATCAGTCATAAACTGAAAGAATTGTTTACCGTGGCCGACAGATTCACGGTTCTCCGAGATGGGAAGTTTGTCGGCAGCTATGATAAAGACGATATGAATGAAGATAAGCTGATCTCCTTAATGGTAGGGAGAAAGGTTGAGGTCATCAACAGGGAAGAGAACAAAGGCGGGGAAGAAGTCCTTCGAGTGGAAGCGCTCTCTAAAAGAGGGAACTTCAAAGACATTTCTTTCTCCCTTCACGCAGGCGAAATAATTGGCATTACGGGATTGGTTGGTGCAGGGCGCACGGAATTGGCGCAAGCGTTATTCGCTTTAAACAAACCGGATTCCGGCAATATTTATATCTCCGGCAAGAAGGTGGACTTGAAGTCCTCGGGAGATGCAGTTAAACACAAGATGGCCTATATACCCGAGAGCCGCCAGACGCAGGGCCTGTTTCTAAGACAATCCATCATAGATAACATTTCCGTTACGGTGTTTGACCAGATGCTTAACAGGTTCGGGTTTATCGAACGGGCGAGGGAGAAGCAGTTGGCTTCCGAGTATATACAAATACTGGATATTAGACCTCCGCTTGCAGAGATGAATGCCGGCCAGCTTTCAGGAGGCAATCAGCAAAAGATCGTCATAGCCAAATGGTTGTCCACCGAACCAAAGATATTAATTATTGACGAGCCTACGAACGGAATTGATATCGGCGCAAAAACAGAAATTCATAAATTGCTGCGTAGGCTTACGAACAAAGGAATAGGAATTATCGTCATTTCCTCTGAACTGCCGGAAGTATTGGCCGTAAGTGATCGAATATTAGTCATGAAACAAGGCAGAATTTCCGGAGAAATTGCCGCAGCCGAAGCTACGCAAGAGAAAATTATGAATTTTGCCGTTTTAGGAGCTGGTTAAATTGAAATCGTTTTTTAAATCGAAAGAAATGGGGATTTTAGCCGTACTCGTTTTTCTTTGCACCGTGCTCAGTGTAAACAATCCGATCTTTTTAACGCTGGATAATATTCAGGATATTTTAAAAGCCAATAGCGTTCTGGCTATCTTGGCGATGGGTATGACATTGGTCATTATTACCGGGGGGATCGATGTATCTGTAGCTGCTATTACAAGCGCGGCCATGGTTATTACCGGACATTCGATGAAGCTGCTGCCGGATTCGCCTATATCGATTTTGCTTGCGCTTATCATTGCAGTTGCAAGCGGATTAATCATCGGTCTGCTAAATGGAACGCTTATCTCCAGGCTGAAAATTCCCCCTATCGTTACAACGCTGGGTACGATGAGCATTATTAACGGCAGCATTCTCTATTTCACGAACGGCGTTTTCTTGAACAGCAGCAATTTTCCGCAAGTTTTCATTCGCTTTTCCGATATTAAACTGGCTGGAATTTCTATTCTCGTTTATATCATTGCTCTTGTAACTCTAATCACTTGGTACGTAATGAAATATATGATGATTGGCCGCTCCGTGTTTGCCATTGGAGGAAATCCTGTATCGGCGGTTAGAGCGGGCATCCATTTAGAGCGCACACAATTGTTTGTTTATGGATACATGGGTTTTCTGGCCGGCATCGCTGCTATGACTCAAATGATGTATACAAAATCGGTTGATCCAAACGGGATGCTTGGTTTTGAGCTGACGGTAATATCCGCTGTTGTTATCGGGGGAGCGAATATACTGGGCGGCAATGGCTCGGTTTGGGGCACGCTCTTAGGCGTATTGCTGCTCGGTGTCATGCAGAATGGGTTGATTCTCAGCCATATCGATACGTACTGGCAAAAAGTGATCGTCGGTTTGGTTATCCTCAGCGCCGTATCCTATGATTATCTGCAGCATAAACGGGCTGAATCAAAGCAATTGAAAGTAGAAGTTCAGGCATAGGAGGAACAACAGGATGTCGAAGTTCTCGAAGATCTCGAAAGAAACGATGCTTGGGTTTATTTTAGTCGCTCTATTTATTCTTATGTCCATCATAGCTCCCGGTTTTTTGGATGCATACAACTTGAGCAACATGATGTTTCAACTGCCGGAGCTGGGCATTCTGGCTCTTGGAATGATGGTGGTCATCGTTACGGGGGGGATCGATTTATCGATAACCTTTACCTCATCTTTATCGGGGGTTATTACCGCTATGTGTTTGTCGGGTCACTTCCCGGTTGCCGTTGCGATTTTTATCGGCATAGCAGTCGGCTTGATTTGCGGGCTGCTTAACGGATTTTTTATAGCGGTCATCGGCGTTTCCCCGATTCTGGTAACACTCGGCAGCATGGTGCTGTTCGAGGGTATTAATCTTACGATTACTAAGGGCAATGCGATTTCCGGGTTTCCGGACTCCTTCGGAAATATCGGCAATATGTCCATAGGTCCAATTCCATTACCGGTCATTATCTTCCTTGTATTAGCGGCCATTACGACTGTTCTGCTTAATCGAACCGTTTGGGGCCGAAGTGTGTATAAGGTCGGAATCAATCCGGTCGCCGCTCAATTCTCCGGACTCAACGTGAAAAAAGTTTTGATGTTCGTCTATTTATTCTCTGCCTTCATGGCGGTGATAGCCTCAATCATTATGATCTCCAGATATAACTCGGCTAAAGTCGATCTGGGATCCTCCTACCTGTTATTAACGGTATCCGCAGCTGTTCTGGGAGGAACGGAAATATCCGGGGGTTACGGGAAAGTAATAGGCACGGTATATGCGGTGACGATATTTCAGGTTTTATCGAACGGCTTGAATCTTCTGGGAATACCTAAAACGGTAGTCGACATTTTGATGGGTGTGATCCTCATCGCTGTCCTGTCGCTTAATTATGTGTCGGCGAGGATGAGCCACAATAAATCGATCAAACAATCGATTAAAAGTTCCTCAAGTGAAAATATCTGTTTCTAGGGACAGGTATCTCATAGATTTTCCAAAAACTCAAAGAGAATAGGGGTAGTTAAATGAAAAAATTTTCAGGCGTGCTTGTAAGTGTACTGCTGGTGTTTGTATTGGTTCTGTCGGCTTGTTCAGCAAAAAATGCCAACAATTCCTCCGGCGTGGGCCCGAACTCTGAAGGAGCAGCTTCTACTGCTTCTACGGAT
>DATJKM010000159.1:0-20385 GCA_035491515.1 Candidatus Udaeobacter sp.
GCGTTCCAGAAAACTCATACTGTTCCTGCAGGAGCAGCTAGTGCCAACGCTAACATCGGTATTATCGAAGTCGTTAAAGGCGATTTCAATAATCTGAAGCTTCTTCCTCCGCTTCTTGAAGCGAACTATGTAAACGAAGAACTGGAGCGTCCGCACATCGTGGTGAAGGACGGTAAATACTATCTGTTCACAGACAGCCACATCAACAAATATGCGGAAGGTCTGCAAGGTCCTGAAGGCCTGTACGGTTTCGTATCCAACAAACTGGGCGAAGAATTCAAACCACTGAATGGCAGCGGTCTGGTTCTTGCCAACCCTAAGAACAACCCGTACCAAGCTTACTCCTGGCTGGTTCTGCCGAACCTGAACGTCGTTGGCTTTGCGCACTTCGGCGATTTGGGCACAATGTCCATTGGAGATGTTGGCAATCAGTCTCCTGAATTCCAATTCGCACACTGGGGCGGCACGCTGCCTCCGACGGTCCAAATCGCACTCAATGGCGACACGACCAAAATTACAGGAGAACTTCCTCCAGGCTCGATCAATTAAGAAACGAATTGAATAATGCCAGAATCTGCGCTCAGCTTATGCTGAGCGCATTTTGGCAGTGTTTGGGCCGCACCGCGACAGATAACAAGCAGGCGATTCGAATGTTATAATAGCGTAAACTCTACGTTAAGGAGGAACCTGCCATTCGAGCCGAAGCGAATAAAATCGTCGAAGAACTGCTGCCGCTGCTCGGCGGCAAACAGAATATCGCAAGCGCAGTCCACTGCACGACAAGGCTGCGTCTGGTTTTACATGACGAAGGAAAAGCGGACACCGCGGCAATAGAGAAGCTGGATCAGGTGCAGGGGGTATTTTCCAGAGCGGGACAATACCAGATTATTTTCGGAATCGGCATCGTGAACAAGATTTATAAAGGTCTTGAAGAAGCGATAGCAGAAGTGCCCGCCGAAGCGGAGAAGCCTGCCGCAAGTGTGCCGAAAAAAAGCAATCCGTTCTTTGTCATTACGAAAATATTGTCCGACATTTTTGTCCCGATCCTCCCCTTTATTGTAGCCACCGGCTTGCTGAGGGGATTGACCGGAATGATCGAGTCCTCTCACTGGGCTGCGCCGGGTAGCGCTTGGATGAATATGCTGGAGCTGTTCTCAACGTCCGCATTGCTTATTTTACCGGTCATCATCGGGTTCAGCGCTGCGAAAAAATTCGGAGGAAGTCCTGTTCTGGGCGCTTTTATAGGCGGCCTGTTGGTGCATTCCGAAGTTTTGAAGCCCGAGGTGGTTGAAATTCATTCACCGGAATGGCTGGATGTATTCGGTGTGCCGGCCGCTTCGACCGGCTACCAGGGAACGGTCATACCGATCCTGATGTCCGTATATCTGATGAGCAAGGTTGAAATGGGGTTGAAAAAAGTCGTGCCCCCGTCTATGGCTTTATTCGTTATTCCGCTGATTACCGTCCTGTTTACCGGGGTTGTCTCCCTGCTTGCGATCGGACCGATCGGTGCACTTATCGGCCATTTGCTTACTCAGAACCTCGAGGCAGTATATACGCATGGTGCCGGATTTATCGGCGGCTTTCTATTCGGCGGATTATATCCGCTTATCGTCGTTACCGGTCTTCATCACACGCTGCATGCGGTTGAGTTCAGTTTGATCGCCGATCCTAAAGTCGGTGTAAATTTTTTGCTGCCTGTGTGGTCGATGGCCAATATTGCGCAGGGCGGCGCCGGCTTGGCGATTTATTTTAAAACAAGAAACAAAAAGCTGAAGGAGAGTGCAATTCCCGCGTCGCTTTCTGCCTTTTTCGGCATCACGGAGCCCGTCATTTTCGGCATGAATTTACGGTTAAGAAAACCGTTTATCGGCGGCTGCATCGGCGGTGCGGCCGGCGGCGCTTATGTGCTCTTCGCTCATGTAGCGGCTAATTCATACGGTTTAACGGGTCTGCCGATGCTGGTCCTTGCGGCTCCCTTAGGTTTGGCGAACTTAATTCATTACCTTATTGGCTTTGTCATTTCCGTCGGATGTGCTTTTATTGCGACGTGGCTTATTGGATTCGATGAAGATAAAGGAGTACAAGATGATTAAACGTTGGATTGGCATGCAACAGCGGAAAACGGAAGAAACGATTTTCTCGCCTATAAGCGGCAGAGTGCTGCCGATGGAGGAGGTACCCGACCCTATTTTCTCCAAAAGCATGGCTGGAATGGGCGTTGCGATAGATCCGGAAGACGGAAAGGTAGGATCACCCGTAGACGGAGAGATTATTCACCTATTTCAAACGAAGCATGCGCTTTGGATTCGCGCCGACAGCGGCTTGGATCTGCTGATTCACATCGGCGTGGATACGGTCTGCCTGAATGGGGAGGGTTTTCACCATTACGTCAAGATGGGGGACCGGGTTAAAATGGGCCAGCCGCTTATGAATTTCTCGCTTGATCTCGTTCGGGAGAAAGCGACGAGTCCGGTTACTCCGATGTTCCTTATTCATACGGATCAAATTGAACAGATTGATATCGAGCTGCCGGAACGAGCTGAAAGAGGATTAACCCCACTAATGAAGGTTAAAGTAAAATCTTAGGGCCAGAGACTCCCGGAAGGAGCTTGCGATGAAGATTAACAAAATATTGAACAACAATGCAATCGTCGTCAAAGATTGGGAGGGGGAGAAAATTGTTCTCGGGTCAGGCATTGCCTTTCAGAAAGGTAAAAACGATCCTGTCGATCAAAGCCGTATTGAGAAAATCTTCGTCATGAAGGACCATACGAAGCATCAACAGTTTGAAGAAATATTATCGACATTGCCGGAGGAGCATATTCAGGTTTCGGAGGAAATTATCTCCTATGCCGAAAATCAGCTGGGCGTAGTCATCAACGAGCATATCCATATCGCGCTCACCGACCACTTATCGTTTGCGCTTGAACGTCTTGCCAAAGGGATGGTCATCAAAAATACGCTGCTGAACGAAATAAAAATATTATACGCGAAAGAATTTCAAATCGGACTGTACGCGAAGGAGCTTATACGCGAAAAGCTCGGAATCGAAATTCCGGAGGATGAGGTAGGCTATATCGCTTTGCATATTTATACTGCAAAAATCAATGCAGGGGAAATGACGAAAACGTTGGATATTACCGCCATGATACGGGGCATCGTCGATATTATTGAGGAAGGTTTGGCGATCAAGCTGCCGCAAGACACCGTATCCTATGAGCGGTTGATTGCACATTTGCGCTTTGCTGTTCAAAGGTCTGAGTCCGAGATGCCCTTCCACGAATTGGAGCCCGAGATGATTCGCATCATAAAAGAGAAATACGGTGAATCGTATTCCATCGCCCAGAGGGCTGGCCGTTTTGTGCTGCAGGAGTACGATTTTGAGCTGCATGATTCTGAGCTCGCTTACATCTCCATGCAGATCCAACGTATTAACACTAGAGAAACCGCGTAGGAAAAGGCCCTCCATCGAATCGGTGTTGGAGGGCCTTTTATTTTGGCAGGGTTGAGTTGTTAGTCCAGCTTCAATTTACGGTAATCGGCCGGCGTGACGCCAAAGCTTTTTTTGAACATGCGGTGGAAATAGGAGCTGCTCGTATAGCCGCTCTTGACGGCAATATCGACGATCGAACAATCGGTATTCTCCAAATATTCCTTGGCCCTCTCCAGCCGCACATTGTTAATGACATCAACGATTGCGGATAACGTCTGCTGCTTGTAAACCCGGCTGAGATAAATGGAGGACATGTCTAATTCGTCGGCGATCCAATTCAGGCTAAGATTCGGATTTGAGTATTCTTTATGAATAAGATCGTTAATTTTTCGAATCAAATCGCCCTGTTTCGTCGAGCGCTTGGTTGACAGCTTCGATTGGATATCATCGAACAGCGAGAAGAATATTTCATTAATCTCGTTAATGGTTTCGAAATGATCCGGCGGCGGAATATGGATGCTGAGGCTTGCCTCAACGTCCAGACTGTTATTCTTCTGAATCGTGAACAAAATTTGGTTGACCGTCATCGTTAGATGCGAGATGGCCAGCTGTACGACATGAATCGGATATTCCGCCGTCTCCTGCACAATTTCCGCGAACAGCTTCTTCGCTTCCTCCGTCTTGGAGGTCATTAACGCATCCGTTAATTTCCGTTCTTTATCCGTCGGGAATATATACTCCTTCGACTTCAAGGACATGATGTTCTGAGCGTTAATTAAGCAGCCATGCCCATAATACAAGCGGTGCTGCGATGCTTCCTTCACCAGCTTGTAATGGTTAGAAAGCTGCTGCGCTTGATGAGCCTCCGGGCTGTAGGTAACGGAAAGGCCGATTTTCAAATAATCGAGAGAGGATTGCTGGATTTGCGCAAGCACCTCCCGAAGCAGCTCATCGTCGGGCACATCGGATGCATCGAGACGGCCCAGAAGCATAATGACATAATCGGCATCCATATCGACGGTTTCCACGCGATAATGCTTTAGGCCGATCTCCGTACCGATGTTCATGATGGCGAATTTGTAGACATGCACATCATCGCCGCGCGATTCCTTCAAGGCTGCAAGATGGTCTATTTTTAACAGGATGACGCGATAACGCGAATTAAAATCGAATGTAATCCCGTTTTGCAACAGCTTCTGAAGCTGCGTGCTCGTTTGGAGCGATTGCGAGCCCTGTATGAGACTACGCAGCATATTTTGCCTGATGGTATAGGAACTGTTCCGTTTCTCGGTTTCGAGTATGCTCATCTTGTCCATAATTTGATGAATAGGGCGATACAGCATCCGGGATAGCAGCCATGAAATGAATATCCCAATCACCAAAATAACGACAGCGATCAAGATGGTTGTATTACGGATGGAATAGATCGCTTTCGTTACTTGTTTGTATGGTGTTACACGCACGTACTGCCAGTCCAGCGAATCTGGAGAGGTAAATGAGATAAGAGATTTTTTGCCCTCGAAGTCTGAAACGACGTAACCGGATTCCTTATCTTTAATTTTTTCGTTAAGCAGGGCGCTATCCTTATCGCTTAGTTTTTTGGGCATGAGGGAATCGCCTGACAGCAGACGGTCCTGATTGTCCAGAATAAACGATTTACCCTCGCCTTCGCTCTTATTCACGCCGATGTCTTTGTTGATCCAAGCAGATGAAATATTAATAATAACGGCAGAATTAAGCTTTTGCGTTTTGCCGACAGCATCATAACCCAAATACGTGTAAGCCTTCGTTAGCTGTTCTCCTGCTAAGCTAACCGTCGTGTACGTTCTTGGAATAGGAGTGAACGGACGATACTGCTGGAAGCTCGCGAGAATATCGAGTATTCCCTTATCCGCAAGCTCCTCTTTGCTGAACGTGCCGCTCTCGCCTTGCCGGCTCGCTGTATAGAACTGGCCGTTCGCCGAATTGTACACATAGATGGATTCAATGAAAGGCATAGAGCTTAAATAGTTGTTCAGCTCGTTCATCGCAGCCGTCTCGTCGTAAATGCTGGGCTCAGTATAGAACATGAGCTTCGAAACGGTGAAGGTTCTATACATTTGGAAGGAGAGAGACTGCGCGCTCTCGGTCATGCTGATGACTTCTTTGCTTGTTTGGGTTAGATTGCTGACATCGGACTGATAGGCCTTCTTCAAATCGATCTGCATATAAGTGAAGAAATAGAACAAGGAGGATACTAATAGCGTAAGCACAATGCACAAGGTGATCGTGAACAGCAGCTTGCTATACAATTTTCCGTTGTTATTGAGTTGAACTGCTGACATAAATGCTCCCCCTCTATGTATTTGAAGCGTCTCTGGGATAGCTTGTTGAATTTCAAAATGTAACCGGTTTCTATAATGGGGTGCCTTCCGTCCAAGCTACAAGGAATTAGTAAGAATATTTCACTAGGGCTGGAGGCTGATACCTTCATCATTATAATCTTCACTCTGCGCTGGGTGCAATGAACCAAATAAATACAGGTGAATGAACCTGATATTACAAGGTGAACATTCCATACACGAGTGAATTTATTGGCGAAATGCCCGAAGTAAAGTGACAAACCGCCGATCTATCCGTTAGAATGTCACGGAATTCCATGATAATAGAGGAAGAGACTGTGAAGCAATGATTAGTTCGAAGCTGAAACAGATTTGGTATGAGGGAGACTATAATGAATAAGATTGACAATTCAACAATATTTGACCATTGTGATTTTTGCCAAAAACCATTAAAATGAGTGGAAACACACAGGATTGTTACTGTTATGCAGGCAAGACCTCAAATGTGTTAATGCTAATGAACAGCGTTCGCTGTTTTTAGCCTTAACCAATTGAAGGTCTTTTTTTGTTGCCTGTTAGCGGAAATTAATTCGCATTGCAGATTCTGGTGTGGTGTCAAATTCGAAATGAAGGGAGTAAGCAGTATGTTCAAAAATATCAAATTACGCGCATTATGGTTCATTTTAGCTGTAATGTCCATCATTATCGTTGCACTTTTTGCCTTGATTTTTCCAGGTCTTAATAAGTCTGTTGAACAAGAGCAGAATCCTTATTATAACGAGCCTTTTCGTCCGCAATATCATTTTACTCCGGAAGCGAACTGGATGAACGATCCCAACGGAATGGTTTATTACGAGGGAGAATACCATCTATTTTACCAATATCATCCTTACGGTACCCGCTGGGGCCCAATGCACTGGGGACATGCGGTCAGCAAGGATCTGGTTCATTGGGAACATCTTCCTGTCGCTTTGCAGCCTGATGAGCACGGCTATATCTTTTCCGGCAGCGCGGTTGTGGATTGGAACAATACAAGCGGCCTTGGAACGGATCCTAAGCATCCTCCTCTCGTCGCCATTTTCACGCAAGCGAAAGACAAACAAGTACAAAGCATTGCCTACAGCAACGATAAAGGAAGAACGTGGGAAAAATATGCAGGAAATCCGATTATGCCGAATCCGCCGAATGTCGACTGGCGGGACCCTAAAGTGTTCTGGCATGAAGAGACCCGTCAATGGGTAATGATTCTGGCAGCCGGAGAGAAAGCAATGCTCTATACCTCATCCAATTTGAAAGATTGGACGTACGTCAGTGAATTCGGCAAGCCAAACGGTGCACCTGACGGCGTCTGGGAATGTCCCGATTTATTTTCTCTGCCGGTAGACGGAGATTCGAACGAGAAGAAATGGGTGCTGGCCGTCAGCATTAACAATGGCTCCATTGCCGGCGGATCAGGCATGCAGTATTTCGTGGGCAATTTTGACGGAAAGACGTTTACCAATGACAATCCCGCCAACACGACGTTATGGGCCGATTACGGCGCCGATTTTTATGCAGGCGTCACATGGAGTGACGATCCGGATCACAAAAACAGCAGACTATGGCTGGCCTGGATGAGCAACTGGCAGTACGCCAACGATACTCCTACCTCAACATGGAGAAGCGCTTTTTCACTGGTGAGGAAAATAGAATTAAAAACGCTGCCGGAAGGAATCCGGATGGTTCAAACGCCTGTACCTCAATTAAAGCAGCTCCGTCATTCGATCAAAAGCATTTCCGATCAAGAGGTGCAGCCGGGCATCAACCAGCTTTCTGATATAAACGGGGAAACGCTTGAAATCGTTGCTGAATTTCAGGTGGATCAGAATACGACTGCCGACGAATTCGGTTTTAAAGTTCGTAAAGGTGAAAGAAACGAAACGATAGTCGGATTCGGCAGACAAAACGGAACATTATTTGTCGACCGCACCCGCTCGGGAATATCCGATTTCCACGGTGATTTTGCCAAACGGCATGAAGCCCCGCTCACGGTGCAGAATAATAAGGTAACGATGCATATTTTTGTCGACAGGTCTTCCGTAGAAGTTTTCGGCAATGAAGGAGAGAGAGTCATCACCGACCAAATCTTCCCCGATGCTTCGGCTACCGGGCTAGAGCTTTATACGGCAGGCGGCAATGTGACGTTGAACTCCCTGCACATTTATTCGCTCGACAAGGTATGGAAATAATCCCTTGATATTGCAAAAAGCATAGCATTTTTATCTTAAAAACCACGAAATCGCTAGTCTCGAATACCTATTCGAGCTAACGATCCCGTGGTTTTTTTGTGCTTAGCCTGCGTGAAATGGCTTGTTAATACATAAAAGTTTAAATCGTTCACTCTTCATTTCGCTATTTCGTTCACTGATTTTGCTTCTTTACTCTTTCACCCGAAACGCGTGGGTCGTACAGTGAGAACAGAGCAGACAACACTAAAAAGAAAAGAACGCTGTGAGAGGAGACATCATCTGCATGTTGAAAAAAAATGGAGTGCTTAAGGAACTTGTGACGAACCGCATCCTTTTCCTTATGCTATTGCCGGCACTTATCTTCTTCCTAATTAACTCGTATGTACCCATGGTCGGTGTATACTACGCCTTTACCCAGTTCGACTTCAACACAAGCTTATTCAATAGCAAATTTGTTGGACTAGACAATTTCAAGTTTTTATGGCAATCGGGGGTTCTTGCCAAACTAACTTTAAATACGGTCGGCTACAACGTTGTGTTCATTCTATTTGGAAACGTACTCGCGATTGCGCTGGCGATTCTGCTAAGCGAGCTGCGCACGCAATGGTTTAAGAAGCTGACGCAATCGATCATGTTTCTTCCATACTTCGTATCCTTCGTTATTCTTAGCGTTATCGTATACAACGTGTTCAACTACGAAAGCGGATTCTTGAACTCGACGCTGAAGTCATTCGGCTACGAACCGCTCGACGTATACAATACACCTTGGGTGTGGATATTTCTCATTATTATTTTCTACCTGTGGAAAAATATCGGGTACAGCATGGTCATCTACCTGGCATCGATTACAGGGATCAGCGATGAATATTATGAGGCGGCCAAAATCGACGGAGCGAACATTTTTCAGCGTATTTGGTACATCACGGTTCCTATGCTGAAGACGACTTTCGTTATGCTCCTGCTGTTCGCATTAGGCAGCATCATGAAAGGCCAGTTCGACTTGTTCTACCAGCTGATCGGCAACAACGGCGTCCTGTACAATACGACAGATATTCTCGATACGTATGTGTACCGTTCACTGAAAGTAACGTTTGATATCGGAATGTCGACGGCAGCAGGCCTTTACCAATCCTTGTTCGGCTTTGTACTGATCATGACCGTTAACTACATCATCAAAAAAATCAATGACGAGTACGCATTGTTCTAAGCGATCAGCTCACAGTAGGAGGTACCTATGAAGATCAAAGAAGACAATTATATGAAGTGGTTTAGACTGATTGCATTTGTGGTCATACTGCTGGCAACCGTGGCATGCCTGTTTCCGTTCCTGCTTATCATCTCCGCTTCCTTCACGCAGAATGAAGCGATCATTAAAGATGGCTACCATCTCATACCGACTGTATTTTCCTTCGAGGGTTATGCGACGGTGTTCCGTTTTCCTAAGCAAGTATTGACGGCATACGGCGTTACGACTCTCACGACTGTAATCGGAACGACGCTAGGGCTGTTCCTGATGACGATGGCCGGTTACGTTTTGCAGCGCAAAGATTTCAAATACCGGAACTTCTTCTCCTTCATGATTTATTTCACAACGCTGTTTGGCGGAGGACTCGTGCCATGGTACATCTTAATTACCAAGTATCTCAAGCTCACGGACAAACTTGAAGTATTGATTTTGCCAGGCCTCATGACTCCATTCCTTATTATATTGATGAAAAACTTCATCCGCTCCGCAGTGCCGGACGAGGTTATTGAATCCGCTAAAATCGACGGAGCGAACGACTTTACGATCTATAGCCGGATTGTGCTTCAGCTGTCGATGCCGGGCATCGCAACCGTAGGATTGTTTTTGGCGCTTCATTATTGGAATGACTGGTTCACTTCCTCGTTGTTTATCAACGACACGACCAAGTACCAGCTGCAGTATTATTTGTACAATGTCATTAATGCAATGAGCTTTATCGCGCAAATGGGTTCGGGAACCGGCGTCTCGTTAGGCTCCGATATGCCGACTGAATCGACGAAGATGGCGATGTCCATTATCGTTACAGGGCCGATCCTGTTCCTGTATCCGTTCGTACAGCGTTATTTTGTAAAAGGATTGACGATTGGTGCCGTTAAAGGTTAGAACTAGACGAGGGATTCACGGTTCCAGGTTTAGCTAACATAGATAAGAACTTATTAAAGGGAGGATTCACATGACTAACAAAGCGGCAAAAGCAGTCTCCATGTTACTATCGATCATCATACTAATCGCAGTGCTATCAGCTTGCGGATCGAACAACAATGGAAACGGCGGCAATGCTACCAATGCTCCGAAAGAGACAGAAGGAACAACGAACGCAGGCGGAGAAAAAGCGGGAATCGATACTTCGAAAAAAGTGGAATTGCAATTTTATATGCTGGGTGATGCGCCTAAAGACATCGCTTCGATTCAAGAGCAAGTTAACAAAATGGCATTGGAAGATTTGAATGCTACCGTTAAATTCAACTATACATCTTGGACGGATTGGGATCAGAAGTATAAGCTGCTGCTCGGATCGGGCCAACAGGTTGACTTGATCTTCACGGCTGAGTGGACACAATACCAATCGTATGCGAAGAAAGGCGCTTTCCAAGCGCTTGATGAGCTTCTTCCGGCAGCAGCGCCTACGCTTAACTCTTTTGTGCCCAAAGAGATGTGGGATGCTGTAAAAATCGATGATAAAATCTACACGGTTCCTGCAACTTACAAAGAGTATGTAACAGACGGCTTTGTATGGCGTGAAGATCTTCGCGCGAAGTACAATCTGCCTACACCGGTTGATATCGCAACATTCGAGCAATATCTGGAAGGCATTAAGAAAAACGAGCCTACAATTACGCCGCTTTCAATGAACTCTGACGTAAAAACAAACCTTATGGACCGTTTTAAAGGTATCGCACACGCTCCTATCGGCGCGCTTCCTTACGGTATCGGCATCAACTACAAAACACCAGGCGAAGTATATTCTTACTGGGGTTCAGACGAGCAAAAAGAAGATTTGAACGTATTGAAGCGTTGGCAGGATAACGGCTACATGGTGAAAAACGTTCTAGCTGTTAAAGATACTTTGCAAGACCAAATTACAAGCGGTAAAGCTGCTGCCATTCTTGGCGACAACCCTACCCGTTACAATGATATGGTTATCAAAATTCAATCGACTCACCCGGACTGGAAGCTTGGCTACACGCCGTACCCGGAAACAAACGGAATTGCAACGCCGGTTCACCCGATCCACAACGGTTTCGCTATTCCGGCCAGCAGCAAAAACGCTGAGCGCGCGCTTGCGTTCTACGAGAAGCTTGTTACAGACAAACGTTACAACATGCTTACGCAATACGGTGTAGAAGGCAAAAACTATGAAGTGAAAGACGGCTACTACTCCATGATCGGCGATTCGAACTCCAACGGTTTCCCTCGCGAGGGCATGAACGGTTGGGCTTGGAGAAACCCTGAGTACATGCTGTTCGACAAAAACTATGACGGCGTAAAAGCGATCTTCGAGAAGCTTGATAAAATTCAAGTGCCGGATAAATTCACAGGCTTCGCTGAAGATTACACACCTTACCAAGCGGAGAGAGCGGCGCTTGAGCAAGTGGAGAAGCAATACCTGTTCCCGCTTAATGCAGGACTTGTGAAAAACGTGGATGAAGGCTTGAACACATTTATGGAAAAAGCAAAACAAGCCGGTCTTGAGAAAATTCAAGCGGAATACACGAAACAATGGAATGATTACGTAACGGAGCAAGGCATTAAATAATCGGTTTTAGGAAGGCTGTCTCAAAGGTAATTCAACTACTGATGAGGCAGCCTTCATTATGAAGCTTTGAGATAGCGCTTACATGTATTCCGGATGTTTGGATTCATTACATGTCAAAGGAGGCAGACTCCTTACGTAAGCAATTCAAATCAACTGAATGGAGGAAAATAGTGCGATGAGAGCAGTTCCTGCATTATCTAAATTGCTGCTGGCCTTTTTAATTATTTTCTCAAGTGTCTTACCAGCATACGCCGCAGCAGAGGAGGGGGCTCCTGCTGTACCGGAAGCTGTGCCTTCGACCGTTTTGTTCGAGGATGATTTCCAGGATGGCAATACGACGGGTTGGACGCTAAATAACCCGGCAATCTTGACGGTTGCCGACGATGCGTCCGTTTCGGGTAACAAAATGCTTAATGTGAGCAGCGGTGATGAGGCCATTGCTGCAGTTGATACGAGCGCCGGCAGCAATTATGTCTACGAGGCTAAGGTGAAGAAGGTAGACAGCGGTGCTTTTCCAGGCATTATTGCCCGTTACACAGATGCGAATAACTACTACTTGTTTCAATTGGGCGACGGGAAATTCGCGCTGTCCAAGAAGGTAAGCGGCATAGGCGGGGCGCTTGGCGAGTATACCTTCCCTGTTATCGCAGGCCAGTGGTATACGATGCGCTTAGTGGTTGAAGGCAGCGTCATTAAAGGCTATGTGGACAACAAGCTGATCTTTAACGTAACGGATACTTCCTTAAGCACAGGGAAGGCAGGCTTCCGTTCCAGATGGGCGAAGTCAGGCCTCGATGACGTTCAAATTCGCAGCATTGCGAATCCTGTGCCTGCCGCTCCAAGTCATGTTCAGGCAGCTGACGTTACGTCAACCTCCGCAACGATCACATGGGAGGCTGCGGCAGGAACACCGGTCTATCGCGTTTACCGCTCGACACAGCCGGATACGAATTTCGTACAGGTATACAGCGGAACGGCAACATCCTTTGCGGATACAGGTCTTGCCTCGGGCGTGACCTACTACTACCGGGTTTCCTCTGAGACGGATAAGTATGAAGCGGTGGCGGCTGCGATCAGCGTAACGACTGTATTGGTATTGCCGTCGTCTCCGGCAATGCTGCCGGGTATTGTGGCGGCATACACATTCGATGAAACGTCCGGAACGACGGCTTCTCCGAGCGCGGCAAGCAGCAATCAGGCGAAGGCGACGTTAGTTAACGGGGCGGCTTGGACGACAGGCAGAACGGGCGGCGCCGTTGACCTTGACGGCACAAACGATCATGTTGTTCTGCCAAGCGGCATACTTAACGGCTCGAATGATATGACGGTCGCCACTTGGGTTAAGCAGGACACGCTTAAAACCTGGGGGCGTATTTTCGATATCGGTCTAGGAACGAACAACTATATTTTCCTGTCGGCTGCCACCGGCTCCGGCGATACAAGATTTGTATTCAAAAACGGCGGCAGCGAGCAGTATGTGGCAAAAAGCCCGGCTCAGCAAGCTGCGGGCGAGTGGATGCATTATGCGGTAACGCTGTCAGGCAGTACGGCGATCCTGTACATAAACGGTACGGAGGTTGCGCGGAGCAACAATATGACCATTAAGCCGAAGGATCTCGGCAACACGACCTTGAACTACATCGGCCGCTCGATGTTTAGCGCCGACCCTTACATGGACAGCAAAATCGATGATTTCTATGTATTCAACCGCAGTCTTGGTCCAGCGGAGATCGCATTGTTTACTTTCCCTGAGGATACCGCTAAGGTAGCGGCGGATAAGGAAACATTGACACTGGGCGATACGAGCGCCGTAATGGCCGATCTGAAGCTTCCTCTTCAGGGTGCGGGCGGAACGACGATCAGCTGGGAATCGGATAACGCTTCGGTCGTAAGCCCGAGCGGCGTGGTTACCCGCCCCGCATTAGGTGAGCCGGATGCCCAGCTTGTATTGACGGCTGCGATTAAACGAGGCAATGCGGCAGACACGAAAACCTTCAATGTAAAAGTGTTGGCGCAGCTGTCCGATGAGGACGCGGTAGCGGTGGACAAGGCAGCGCTTGCAATCGATCACGCGAATGCGGTAACGGCTAAGCTTACGCTGCCTAAAACGGGAGCGAATCAAACCGTCATCAGCTGGACATCCGATCATCCCGTTAATCTCAGACCGGATGGGATGGTAAGCCGTCCGGCAATCGGCAAAGGCGATCTGAATGTAACGCTGACGGCAACGATTAAGAGAGGCACGTATTCAGAAACGAGAGATTTTGCGATAACGATTTTGGAACAGGATGCGTTTTCCGGTTATTTGCTCGCTTTCAAGAAAAATATTTCCGGCGTTGAAACGCTGAATTATGCGGTCAGCCGCAACGGCAGATCGTGGACGGAGCTCAGCGGCAATGCGGCAGCGGAAGAAGTGAATGCTGCTAACCATGTCTTCAAGCTGCTCTCCGAGGATAAATGGTACAAGTACGAGTATGCCAGTGGCGTATGGTCGCTTTATTCCAGCACGAATGCGAATGGCAGCTTTACGAAGGATACGGCTAGCTTTACGCTTCCGTCGGGAACCGTTGCCGGCAGCTTTAAGCTCATCACAGAAGCGGAATGGAGCAGTCTGGTTCACAGCAAGTCAACGCCGAGAACGCTAGATGTGTTAAAGGTGTCGACGAAGGCAGGCGTTGCACCAAGGCTTCCAGAGCTTGTGAAGATCGATTATACGAACAATTTGTATACGACCTTGGCCGTGGAATGGGATGCGGTCGATGCGTCCAAGTATGCAGCAGCGGGCTCCTTCACGGCGGCCGGTACGGTCAAGGGTGCGAGCACGAGGGTTCAAGCGGCTGTCACTGTCATTAACGATAGCGCGTTTAGCGATACGATTCGCAATGGGGAGTTCTGGTATGACGACGAGGGCGGCATGATTCAGGCGCATGGCGGCCATATCATTAAGGTTGCAGACATGTATTACTGGTTCGGCGAGGATAAAGGGCATAATTCGGCTGTGCTGAAGGGTGTTTCCATTTATGCTTCTAAGGACTTGAAGAAATGGGAGTACCGGAACACTGTGCTGACGCCGGCTTCTCATCCCGAGCTTGCATCTGCCAAGATCGAACGTCCAAAGGTGCTGTATAACGCGAAAACAGGTAAATATGTGCTGTGGGGACACTGGGAAGAGGCGGGCAACTACAATCAGGCCAATGTCGTAGTTGCTGTATCGGATACGGTAGATGGCGATTATACGTATGTGAACCGTTTCCAGCCGGGGGGCATGCAGTCGAGAGACTTTACCGTGTTCCAGGATGATGACGGTCAGGCTTATCTATTCTCTTCTTCGAATAATAACGCCGATATGAACATTTTCCGTCTTACGGATGACTATTTGTATGTGGATGAGTTTATGTATACCGCATTCCCGGGAGGAAAGCGTGAATCACCGGCTGTCGTGAAGAAGGATGGAATCTATTATATGTTCACCTCCGGATTGTCGGGCTGGTACCCGAATCAGGGCATGTATGCAACAACAACGAATCTGGCGGATAAAAATTCATGGTCACCGCTTCGGAAATTCGGGGACCCTGCTACGTTTTACACGCAAGCCTCCTTTATCGTAAGCGTATACGGAGCGGATACGACATCCTATATTTATGTAGGCGACCGCTGGACACCGACTGCGCTAATGGAGTCGCAATACATTTGGCTTCCGCTGCAATTGGATAACGGCGTGGCGGGGCTGGAGTATTCCGGCGAATGGGATTTGAATGCGGCTACCGGCCGCTTTGAGACGCCGAAGGATTTGCTTGTATCGCAAGGCAAGCCGGCTATCGCAAGCTCTGAGGCATCGGGCTTCGGCGCATCGGCAGCGAATGACGGAAATTATGATACGTATTTCGACTCCGGCAGCACCTCCTTCCCGACGACATGGCGGGTTGACTTGGAACGGGAGTATGATTTGAGCCGTATCGATCTGAGCTGGAGAGAGTGGAATGGCTCGGAGGTTTATTATACCTACAAAATCGAAGGCAGCAACGACGATCAAAACTACACGGTTCTAGTGAATCAAAGCACGAATAGAACTCCATCCTTCAACAGTCATAAGCTGACGGGTAAATACCGTTATGTGAAATTGACGATTCTGGGACAATTCGGCCATACGAACAACGCCAATAACCCGGTAACGTGGTACAGAGGCTTGCACGAGGTGAAAATTTATTCTTCGGATATGCAGATCGATACGCCGCTGGGTCTCACTGCTATGCCGGTTGTCACATCCGCCGCTTCCAAAGAGGCGACAAGCGTTAACGTGAAATGGCAGGCCGTGCCGAGCGCTTCCCGTTATGTGTTGTATCGTTCGAATGAGCTGAATGGTACGTACTCGGAAGTATACGACGGCAGAGCGGTTGCCTTCGGCGATCATGACTTGACTAAAGACAAAACCTACTACTATAAAGTGAAAGCATTCCATCCGGGAGGAGAATCCGGGCTATCGGAAGCGGTGGCCGCAAAAACGTTCTCCGTACCTGATAATCTTGAAGTCTATGACAATACGATTGAGATGAAATGGCAGGATGCAGCGGGCAATGCCAAGATTTTCCCGACGCTCAAAGTGGGTTCGACTTATTACTACTATGAATATGAAAGAGACAGCGACGGATTCAAACAGATTAACGTTCAAACCTCGGAAGACGGGGAGCACTGGTCAGCGAAGCAGGTTGTCCTCACCAGAGACTCCCATCCGGATTTGGCGGCATGCAAATTCGAAGGCTTGTACTTCACCTACAATGAAGAAACAGGCAAAGTCGTGGCATGGATGCATTATGAAAATAATAAAGACTACTCGCTCGGCAGAGCGGCTGCTATGTCAGGAAATCCCGGAGAGGAATTAACCTTCCATGGCAGCTTCAGGCCTAATGGCAACGATTCAAGGGATATCGGATTCTTTAAGGATGATGACGGTACAGGATATATCATTTCTTCAGGAAATACGAACAGCGATCTGTTCTTATACGAGCTGAGCGACGATTATATTACCGTTGTGAGACAAGTTGCGAAAATCCATGAAGGCAAGCATCGTGAAGCGCCTAGCTTAATTAAAAAAGATGGATTCTACTATCTGTTTACCTCAGAGGCTGCCGGATGGTATCCGAGCAAGGGCATGTATGCTTCGGCCACATCGCTTGAGGGTCCTTGGACAGAGCTGCGCAGCATCGGAAATTCATCGACGTTCTCTGCTCAGTCAGGCGGAGTGTCGACGATAAAGGGAACGGAAGCGACTTCGTATTTAATGAATGCGAACAGATGGCTGTTCGGATGGGCGAGCCATCCGACAGGGTCGACACAGCGCTGGCTGCCGATTACGTTGAACAACGGATACGCTTCCTTTGATTACTATGATAAAGTTCTCTTTAACCGGGGAACAGGCGTAGTCGTTCCGGTACAGGAAGGTATTCTTCTATCTGAAGGAAAGCCCGCATATGCACAGGATTGGCTCGAAAGCAACCGTGCCTCCAAAGCGAATGACGGGGATTATTACACAAGCTGGGTATCCGCTAACGCCTCTTGGCCGAAGTGGTGGATGGTTGATTTGGGAGACATCTATAACCTGAGCAATATTCAGATTTCATGGTATCTGCACAAAGGTTCGGAGGGTTATCCGAAGTACAAAATCGAAACAAGCACAGACGGCATCAACTTTACGGCAGCTTTGGACCGTACGGACAATTTGGATTACGGTTTTACCTCCGATAAGTTGACCGGACAGGCGAGATATGTCAGAGTGCAGCTGATTGATGCGGTACTTCACAACAACCCGAACAACTGGTATACGCCTCAGCTTAGCGAAGTGAAGGTGTACGGGACTCCGCTGGATAAGACCGCACCGGTCACAACGGCGAAGGCGCAGCCGGCGTTTCCGGAAGGCGCGAACGGATGGTATACGTCGAATGTTACGCTGACGCTGACAGCTGAAGACAAAGGCGACGGCGTGGAGCTGACGGAGTACCGTGTGAACGGCGGGGAGTGGGCCGCTTATACGGAACCGGTCATCCTCTCCGAGGTAGGAAAGTTAACTGTCGAATACCGCAGCGTTGATAAGGCGGGCAATGTGGAGGCAGCCAAATCGCTTGAGGCCAAAATCGATCGTACGGCACCTGTGGTGCAAACATCAGGAGCGGCTTCGTATACGATTGACCAGACGGTCACCATGACGTGCAGCGCGACCGATGTCATATCGGGCGTATATGGTACACCATGCGCTAAACCGCTGCTGCAGGCTAAAGCGTATACTCTATTGTCCGGTCAGAATAAGGTAACAGTTACAGCGGAGGACATGGCGGGCCTTAAAACGACGGTTACGCATACCTTTACGGTTAAGGCAACGTTTGACAGCTTAAAGACAGTGACGACTTCTTTCCTTCAGGCGACGGGTGCCAAAGGATGGGACAGTGTCGCAAAATCGTTGAATTCCCAACTAGATAAGGCAAAAGCTGCGGTTATCCAAGGAAAAACGGCTGCGGCGAAGGACATCATGGCCGACTATATGGGTCAAGTAAAGGACCAAACCGGAAAATTCATAACGATTGAACAAGCAAACATCCTGATCCGTTGGGCACAAACGCTTATTTAGGCTAATGGAATGGAAGGCCGGTGGGAGTTATCCGAACCGGCTTTTTCCTAAAGCCAAAGCACAGTTGATAACTTTTACAGTCTACAATCATTTCATCTACAGGCTTATTATTGAACCGTGACCCGCAAGAAGGACACTTTGAAAAAAAGTGCCCCTCTTGCGGGTCATTTGTATTTTAATCAGATTATCAGTAAAGGGGGAGGTAAAGCACATGGGGAAAATGAACCGTATTTTATTCACAGAAGAGAAGATGAGGATACTGGTGCCGAGCAACAGCGGCAGCTTCGTGCAGCGGCAGACGAGCGATTCGTCTTAATCAAGATGCATAGGCTAATCCATATGGAAGATGTAATACTTTCGTAAGGGTTTTCTAATGGTTTCGCAAGTGTATCGTTCTTGGATGGTTAGCAATGTTCGTTATTATCGTTTTTAGGTAAAAGAACATTGTGAATATCTGAGGAGGAGATTGTTTTGAAAAAAGGAATTTGGGCCGCATTATTGCTGGGAGGCATGCTGGCGCTAAGCGCGTGCAACGCAAATGAGGACAACATGAACAAAGGGAATTCGCAAACCGAAATGAACGAGAAAATGAGCGACGATGCGATGAATAAGGAAAGTATGACCGACGAGAGTATGAAGGATGACGGCATGAAGGACGAGAGTATGAAGGATGACGGCATGAAGGATGACGGCATGAAGGAAGATAGCATGATGAAAGATGATATGGAGACGGATGCAATGAAAACAGAAGATATGAAAACAGAAGATATGAAAACAGAAGATATGGCTAGCAATGATATGAAGGAAGAGAACATGTAGTTAGTTTGAAATTGTGCTTATGAGTAAATGTGAGCTGTTGGCTGTCTGTGATGAGCAGGTACGATGGATGGCATGGTGTTCGCTGTTGCAGAACCCGCTTCAGATACGAGCTAACACTCGGATTCACATCAGATAACAGGAAAAACTCCATTTAATTTGCGTATGAATAGGTTTGCGATATATTTATCGGGAATTACTCCCTCTATTTGTGCTCATAAACCTTTGAAGCGGCGGCTTTCTTCAGATTACATGGAGGATTTCCAGTTAAATGAGCTGCAGGCTGCTTAGGGTTAAGATTAACTGGAGTTTTTTCCTGTTAAAGATGCCGCGCGCATATGTTAACTTGAATGGCGAACTCATTTTGCTCTGTCCAAAGCTGATTGAATCTGGCTTCCGAGGCTTAACCCGGATTGGCGATCATCTTAAACTCCAATAAATAGCCTAACATTCGCCCTCCGCCGCATAACGGGGGGATTTATGGCTATACAGACAGCTAGAGTCGAATCTATGACCTAACGGAGTTATAATGTAGGAAGAAGATAGAAGCGGATGAAACGAGGAGGGACCAGCGTTGAGCGCCAAAATAATAGTAGCCGATGACGAACGGAACATAACGGATGTGTGCCGACGTTATTTGGAGCGTGAGGGCTGGACCGTGTGGGTTGCGGCGGACGGCGAGGAAGCGGTTCAGCTGTGGAGGGAGCATCAGCCGGATTTGCTGGTGCTCGACTTAATGATGCCGAAGCTTGGCGGGATTGAGGTATGCGACCGCGTTCGGCAAGAGGAGGAGACTCCGATTATTATGCTTACGGCGCGAGGTGAAGAGGCCGACCGGCTGCTCGGATTAACGATGGGCGCCGACGATTATATGACAAAGCCGTTTAGTCCGCGGGAGCTCGTATTGAGGATCAAAAATATTTTGAGAAGAACAGGTGCGCAAGCGGGCAGCATGGCGAAGGAGCAGCGGAAGGCGGAGACGGGCAGCGGCAGCGGGGAAGCGGGGCAGTCGCTTTATTTTGACGGATTAGCGATTTTCCCGCAGGAGAGAAGAGTTACTGTTAAGGGCGCGGAGGCGGACCTGACGGCCAAAGAATTCGATTTGCTGCATTTGCTGGCCCTTTACCCCGGGAAGGTGTTCTCGCGCAGCCAGCTGCTTAACCAGATTTGGGATGTTGCTTAT
>DATJKM010000160.1:0-18237 GCA_035491515.1 Candidatus Udaeobacter sp.
TATTTCATCAGACTTAGAGCTGACATAAGGCTTTAATGTATCAAAGGTTGCTTTTGCTTTCGCGAGCAGCAGCTTCGTTTGGGCATAATCGTCGAATCCCTTGATCGCATAGGTGAAGCGTCGATCCAAATTCATCACGAGCACGGCTTTGAAGTTCGCAATAGTAAGCTTGGCATTCTTGTCCTTGAAATTGTTATCGAGCGTTGCAGCCACAGACGCGCCGAAATGCGATACAATTTCCGATCTCCGTACCTTATAAGCTTCTTCCGCAGACTTCCAATTAGGCGACGCGCCTGCTAAACTCGCTTCTACCAATTTGAATGTTTCAGCAATCTCTTCCGTATTGGCATCCCCGTAAGAATAGGCCAGCGCTTGGGACGGTGCGATATATAACGCTACAGTAACCAAGAGAAGAACGCATAGCAGCCAACGTTTCATCTCATCACCTCTCGTTGATCATAATTCTCACTCACAATTTGTAATGATAATCATTATCGACGAAAACGTCAATACCTGTGTGAGCTTTTTTTTCAGCAAACATTCAGATTTATAAAAGTCAGGCTTATTCCCGTTCATGAAGAGCCTCCCCATTCGCATATTGGATCGTTAATCGATAATGTTGATTAAATAAAAAAATGATGACGATGTCATCATTTCAAGGCCCACTCGTATAAGGTGATGTCCGCATACACCGGATCAAATAAAGGATCCGAATGAAACTGTGCGATCGGCTTCACATGTTCCCGCGCATGCTGATCCTGCTGCTCGAATCCCCGTACGACGTGATCCGTAAGCAGCACCCGGCGATCCGCGCCCGCGGCGGCGGCCGTCGCCTTAAAATAATCATAAGTGAAGATCCGCTCATGCTCGTATCCGGCCTGCAAATATTGCAGCACGCGTGTTTCCTCCCACGTGTACAGCACGAAAGGCTCCTTTAGCGCGCTTGCATACCGGTGAAGCTGATACACGGCCGGAACCTCGGCAGCCTGACGCTGAAGCAGATTTGCCCCGTTCACAATCTGAACGGCAATCAGAGCAAGCAGCAGAGCATGGATGAGCAGGGGGATGGCAAATGTGCGAACGGTAGGCTTCGCGGGCCGATCCTTCAAAAGCGATGAAGCGGCGTTTACCGCCGTGCAGTAAATAAACAGCAGCAGCGGACCTACGATCGGGGCAATGTGGCGCGGCTTCTCGATATTTTGACCAAACAGCGCCCAAAGAAAATATAACAAAATGCAGGCGGCAAGCCACCCATAATAAGACCGATTCACTCTTTCAATGTCCGTAGCAGGCTGTTTCTCCCGCGCACGAGCAGGGCCAGTATGCCCGCCCTCCGCAGAAGGGAAGCTCCTCTGCCCCTCTCTCCGCTGCCAAAGTCCTGCGGCCGTAACGAGCAGAAGCAGCCCAAGCAGGATGCCGGCGATTAAGGATCGGCCAAGCAGCGCATTTTCAATCAGATTAGACCCGAGCAGCTTTAGTATCCGCGGGCCAAACGCCATACTTGAGGAAGTGATTCCGCCCCCCCATTCCGAGAAATGGCCTTCCACAAAGGCAAGGGAAAGCTTCCAGAAGCCGGATACGGTTCCCTCCGACAGCGCCAGTCCGACGACCCAGACGAGCTCAGCCGACAAGAAAGCCGCAGCGGACAGCGCCAGCCGTTTGTAGTTTTTCCCGCCTTGCTTGTATTGGTCCATCCAAAGCGGCAGGAGCGCAAGGCCAAATGGAAAAAAAGACAGGCGTGTCCCCATCAGAAGCCCGAACATCAGCATCGGAAGCAGATGCCGGACTAGTGATTTTGGACGCGCCAATGCTGCGCTAATGCTCCATAAATACCACCATAGCACGGCAATGCCGGCACATTCTGACATCGGCCGCGCAGACATCAGCCACAAATAAGGACTCGTCAAGACAAATGCGGCAAACAACAAACCTTTGACTCCGTCGCCTGTAAAGCGGCGCGCCAGCAGCGCCATCGGAATGACTGAGCTTAACGCCGCTAGCGTGTTGAATACGGATAAGGCTTGAACGGGGTCTTCAATCCAGCGGTGGATAAAGGAGGCGCCTAGAATAAAGTAAGGGTAGCCGGGAAAATGCGGCTGCATAGCGAGCAAATCAAACCGGTGCAGCGCGAGCGCAAAATCAACCTCGTCCCACGTACGCGCTATCGGACTGGCATAACGCAGACACATATACACGAATACAAAGATGACGGCAGCGGCAATTAATGTCGTGCCCGCCCGGACTGCCGTCCGCCTCATAGGCTGGCCCGCTCCTTGCGGCGCAAAGCCTTCCCGGCCTCTATTCCGGGCAACGGACGCCTCATTTCCTTATAAATCGCGGGGATGACGGAGGTTACATATTCCCGGAACTTAATAAACGATTGTCCCATCGTGCGAACCTGATAAGAGATCGGAACCTCCTCCAAGCGGAATCCCTGCCTGATCAGATTGATCGTCAGTACCTGGGCATAATTGTAATCGTGAATAATTTCGGCGTTCTCCATCGCTTCCCGGGAAAATCCTCTCATCCCGGATTGTCCGTCATAAATCCATTTGCGGAGAAGCAATGCCTGCACCAGAGTAAACACATAGTTGCCCAGCCTGCGGTGCAGCCTCATTCCGCGAATCTGTCCTTTGAATCGCGAGCCGAAGGTGTAGTCGGCCCGCCTTGCGATGATCGGAGCGATGACGTCCGGAATTTGCTCCGGCGGATATTCATTGTCGGCGTCGATCATCAGTCCGATCGCGGCATCCATTCTGCAGCATTCCGCCAGCCCTTCCCGAACGGCGGCCCCCAAGCCGCGATTGGCCGGAAAGGAAATAATACGGTCGGCTCCCGCTTGTTTCGCGACTGCCGCCGTGTTGTCGGTAGAGCCGTCATCGATAACCAGCACCTCTACCGTGTAATGCGGATGAAAATTTCGCGGGACTCTGGCAATCACGCTTGCGATATTGCTTTCTTCGTTGTGCGCCGGCATGAAGACGACGATCTTCTGTTTGTCCATGATGGATTCCTTTCCCGTTCCCGCATTATTTTGTCTTCATGGCCTCCGACAGCACCGTGCCTCTGCTGCTGCTTGGGACCGGAGCTCCAAGCAAATAAGCTAAAGTAGGAGCAATCGATATCAGCGAATGCTTCTCATCGATGCGCAAGCCTTGCTTAATGAAGGGGCCGTGCAGAAAGAAAGGCACATACCGCTCCCCTTCATCAAGATGACCGTGTCCGCCGATGCCGTCAGCCTGTCCGTGATCCGCGCACACGAGGAGCGTCGTATTGTTCATCATTCCGCGGCTTTCCAGCCATCCTACGAACTCTTCGATTAAACGGTCAGCTTCCTCGATCTTCTGCACGTATTCATCATACAGTACGCCCCGGCTATGACCGGTTTGGTCGACGCCGATCAGCTGAGCCACCAGCAAATCCGGATTTTGCTCAGCCATGATTTTTTTGGCGCGCTCGATAATATTCCGGTCCGCAACATCGTTGTGCATCACGGCCGTGACGCTTTCCACATCATCGCCCATCGAATCGATCAGATGGGCGATGCCGAGCAGCCTGCCTTTTTTCCCCACCTTGCGGAGTGAATCAAAGATGCTTTCCACCTTGATGCCCAGCTTCCACACCATATTAGAGCGGATACCGTGTTCGCGAGGGTATGTGCCTGTAAACATGGAAGAGAAGCATACGACCGTACGCGCCGGATAGACCGTTTCCATCTGAGTATATTCGGTGCCTTCGGCTCTAAGCTTTTTCAGAAAAGGCGCGTTCGCATCCTCGAACCGTTCCTTGCGCATGCCGTCAATAACAATGACGATCACTTTCTCGTTTATAGCGCCCTGCGGCCAGCCTGACTTGTCCGTAAGCGGGTCAGCCTCCGCCGGCTTCCAATCGAACAGATTCGCATGAAGCACATAGCTGTACAGCCATAGGCATGCAGCAAAAATAGCCGGCGTAAGCAAATGCAAGTCAGCCGCTGCTGTAAAGGCGTCGAATGAGCCAATAGAATAAAAAACATCGTAAAAATGGTTCCATACGAGCAGCAGCAGCAAAAACTTCGGCATTTGCTCCTGCGCATTACCGCTGGTCGAATCGCTGTTCTTCAAGACAAGCTTCCAGAAACGGGTAAAATTCCACCATGATGTGCCGATCCGCAAATGGTAATAGAATGTCCCCCAAAAATAGACGGTGAAGAAATAGAATAGGCCGAGCGCAAGCAAATAAAGAGAGAGGCTTCCATGATCCCAGACGAGCAGCGCGGCTATAAGCGGCAGCCACAAATAATTGCGGAGCAGGAGAGGAAAATCAAAGCAGTAATAAATAACAAAAAAGGGCAATGTTATCAACAGTCCGAGCCCTGCTGCACTCCAGAACTGCGTGTCCGACCACTCTCCTATGCGGTATAGCAAAAATACGCCGAGCACAAAAATCGGGGTGAATGGCTTTCCTTCGTTTAATAGATTCCAACATCTCGCAGCTACAATCTCAAATGGCGATGCCTTTTTCATAATGAATTCATTCCTTTATCCTATTTTTCTTTCCTTAATCCAGGCTCTCGCTTCCCGCCAGCCGAGCGGCATGCGCAGCAGGGAATAAGCACCCATACCGAAGGCGAACACAAATTTGAATGCATGCGACAAGATCGCCGCCCCGTAAGCTTCCTTCCCGTTTATTCCGAGCATGGCGAGCGAACCGCTCAAGGTACTCTCGTAAGTGCCGATACCGCCAGGCGTAATATGAAATACTTGTCCGGCAATCGTCATGCTGTTGGCCCATACGAGGGAGGCAGCACCAAGCTGCAGCTCGAGTATGCTTGCAATACCGTAAATGATGCCTGCTTCCAAAATCCAGCTCACCGCAATAGCGGCCAAAATAAACAGCCCCTTCCCCGAAAGCATCGCAGCTTTGAAATGCGCCAGATGCTTCTGTATAAGCGGCATTTTTTTTAAAACGGGCAGCTTATAGATAGCGGCCAGCAGAACAGCGGCAGCCAGCAATAAGGCAACCCATAGCCATGAGGACGGCAGACCAAGCATAAGGATGCCTACGCCGGCATACAGGCATAAAGTGAGCATATCGAGCAAACGCATGACGGTTACCGAATGCAGCGCCTCGTCCCACGTTTTATGGGCCGTTTTCATCAAAAATCCGGTACGCACAATGTCTCCGACTTTGAGCGGCAGCAGATGGTTAACCAGCAGGCTGTAGATGATTCCATGAAAAAAAATTGCAAAGCGCTCGTTTGATCCCGTATATCTCCGCCATGCCTCTGCCTTCAGAATAAACGACAGCAAATAGGCCGTAAACATAAACAAAAGCCACTGCGGCTGCTTAACGAGCAGCAATAGATCGCCGAGCCATTCATCCTTATCAAACCACCGCCATGTCATCCATATAAAAGCTGCAAGCAAAGGCACAGCCGACAGACGTATGATCCATTTTATTCGCATTTTTGAGACATTCCCTTTTCATCAACTAAATAATAATCATTCTCAATTAATGATATCAATATATGTTTTTTTTGGGCAATCGTCAATGACTTGGTTTATTTTACATCAAATGATGTCGGGCCGTCCTCCCCCTCCTCCTCCAGACCGAGATCAAAAGCATGCTTAAGGCGGTACTCTCATAAAATGTTTTTGTTTTACAATTGTAGGAAATAAAACGTTTAGCTTCCGTTCCCGAAGTCTGTTTTGCTTCACAAAACTTTTAGGAGGTTACTCTAATGCCCGTTTTGGAAGTGCGCCATTTAAAAAAATCATTTGGCATGGTCAGCGCAGTGGAAGACATCAGCTTCTCGGTAGAGCCTGGAGAAGTGTTTACAATTATCGGACCGAACGGTGCCGGCAAGACAACCACGCTCGAAATGATTGAAGGGCTGCAGGCTCCAGATTCGGGCCAAATTCAATTCGGTCCACTCAGCTGGGCGAAAAATAGCGAGCAGATCAAGGTTTCTATCGGCGTGCAGCCCCAATCGAGCGCTTTGTTCGACTTGTTGACGGTAGAAGAAAATTTGGATTTGTTCGCAACCTTCTATCCAAAATCGAGGCCTGCGGCAGAGGTGCTTGAAATGATCAGTTTAACGGATCAGCGCAGCAAGCAGGTCAAGAAGCTATCCGGCGGCCAAAAACAGCGGCTTGCTATCGGCCTTGCGATGATTAACGACCCGACGATCATTTTCCTTGATGAGCCTACAACCGGACTCGATCCGCAGGCTAGGCGAAATATTTGGGACATCATTCTCAAGCTGAAGGAGCTCGGCAAAACGACCATCCTTACGACGCATTACATGGAAGAGGCCGAGAAGCTGAGCGACCGCGTCTGCATCGTCGATCAAGGAAAGATCGTCACACTCGACACGCCCGCCGCATTAATCGATCGCCTCACGAAAGAACGCGAGGTGCGGCTCACCTTCCTTGACGGCGCCGCCGCTGCGAGCGAAACAGAGAAAATAGCGCTCCTCCAACCTACAGTCACAAGGACGAACCGCGAGGGCGCTTCGCTCCAGCTGTGGTCGACGCAGCCTGAAGAGACGCTCTATGAGCTGTTCGGCTTTACGAAGGACCGCGGCTACCGGGTCGAGCAAATTTCGATTCGCGAGATGAGTCTGGAAGACGTATTCATCGCCTTCACCGGCAAGGAATGGAGGGATTAAATGAACAGCGCCAAGCAATTTTCCAAAATGTTCACGGCTCAAATCAAAATGATGTTTCGCGAGAAGCAGGTATGGTTTTGGAATATCTTTTTCCCCGTCATCTTAATGGTGCTATTTATGGTTATATTCGGGGGCGGCTCAAGCGACAGCTTCAAGGCGACGATCGCCGTTGTCGATTCGCAGCCTAATGCGACTTCAGGCATGCTGCTTGAGCAGCTGCGGCAAATTCCGGTGTTCGAGTTCAGAGAAGAGCAGCCTATCGCCAAAGAGGCCGGCAATAAGCTCGTCGAGAAACAAGATATTGATGCGCTCATCATTCTGCCTGAATCGGCTGATGCCGCCGCGATGCAGCTCGTCGTGAACAAGGCAGATGAGCAAAGCGCTACTACGCAAGCGATTGCCGGCATATTAGACAAATTTATTCAGCAGGCGAATTGGACGGCTGCCGGTGCAGCGCCTACGTTTACCCTGACGACAAGCTCCATCTCCTCGGGCGCAGACGATTTGAATTATGCGGACTTCCTGCTCACGGGTATGATCGGGCTGTCCGTCGCGCAAGGCGGACTGTTCGGCATGGTCGATTTAGTCGAGATGCGCAAGCGGGGATTAATGAAGCGGCTGCGTATGACTCCTGCCAAAATGGGCCTCTACGGGCTTGCCAGCATGCTCGTCCGGCTTCTCCTCGGGGTCTTACAAATTATTATTTTAGCGCTGATTGGCGTATTCGGTTTTGGCGCAAATCTGCATATTAACGTGTTCAGCTTGATCGTTGCCTTTCTTGCAGGCGGACTCGTGTTTAATGCGATGGGCTATTTATTTTCCTCGTTCAGCAAAACAATGGAGGCTTACATGGGGATGGCCAACATCGCAAGCATGCTCATGATGTTTCTCAGCGGCGTCTTCTTCCCGCTCGAATCATTGCCTGTCTGGCTGCACCCGGTAACGCAAATGCTGCCGCTCACCTACTTCGTCGATGGAATGCGGGACGGCCTCATATACGCCTCAGGCGTAGCCTCCGGCTCGTTCTGGATGGGGATCGGAATTATGCTGCTCTGGGGCGTCGTATCCTTCCTAGTCGGCTCGCAGGTGTACAAAGCGAAGTCAATTGCCGCCACGCGGTAGTTATCATTAAACAGCACAAAAAGGAGCAATCTTCCGGATTGCTCCTTTTTGTGCTATTTAGCTGCGAATGGCTATCCTTGAATAACGGTTACGCCGAGATTGCGGTAAGGCTGGAGCGTCTCGTCCGATACTTGCTTCTCCGTCACCATATACGTCAGCGAGCTTGTCGGTGCGACAACATAGGTCGAGGAAGTGCCCATTTTCGCCGAAGTCACAAGCCCTACCGTCTCGGCTGCGGATGCGATCATTTGTCTTTTTATGTAGAACTCGTGATATGGACGAAGTAATCGCTGATGCCGGCCATAAACATTTGCAGCTTTTTAACCGTGGTTTTAATGAGAATATAACGGATCAAGACTTAATGGGGACGCATCTTAGAGTCGTGATTTAGAGGTGATGCAGGGCAGCCAGCAAGTAATAAAAGAATTGACCGGACACTATGAAGTGTTTATTACGACTGCCGCTATGGAGTTTCCAACTTCTTTTACGGCGAAATATGAATGGCTGAAAGAACATTTTGGTTTTTTGAATGAGATGAATTTCGTGTTTTGCGGACATAAAAGTATTCTGAATGCAGACTATCTGATTGATGATAATGTGAGGCATTTCAAACACTTTAACGGCCAAGGGATCTTATTCTCGGCACCGCATAACAGCAAGGAAACAGGATATGAAAGAGTGAATAACTGGCAGGAAGTTAAACGTTTTTTTCTCTCTTAACTTAGTTAGCCCGGTAGAGATGATGGCTGTTGAAAACAGATGAAATTGCGAAAACCGATTAAATTGATTTCATCGAACTAATCCGAGTCATTGCACAAAAAAAGGCGAATAAGTCGGTTTTGTCGACTTATTTGCCCTCTTTTTTATTGCTCTTCTTAAAAACCCGATTTTAGTCGACAAAATCGAACTATTCGGCGATCAGCCATACGGTAGGCACAATTAGTTGCTTAAAATCAAACTAAATGAGCTTCTAAGCTGAAGTGGTGGAGATCGTTTAGCTTCTAGCCTCTAAACCTTCAAAGCCGGATGCTTCAGCTGCGACTTCTCGATTTGTATTGTCGCATGCTCGATTTGGAAATCGGCAGCAATTTGCTCAATCGCTTCCTGCAGCACCGCCTGGCAATCGGCGCTGTCCTCTACGATGAGGTGACAGCTTAAGGAATCGAGGCCTGACGTAATCGTCCAAATATGGAGATCATGCACCTCTTTTACCCCGTGAATGAGGAGCAGCGTCCTCCCGACTTGCTCAGCGTCCACATTAGCAGGCGTTCCCTCCATTAAAATATGGACGGTTGATTTGATAACTCCCCACGCACTTTTCAGAATAAGCACCGCCACGATAACGCTGATAATCGGATCGGCGATATACCAGGAGAACAAAGACATCAGGATGCCGGCAATAATCGCGCCCACCGAGCCGATCGCATCCCCAATAACATGGAGATATGCGCTGCGGACATTTAAATTGTCCTTCACATCGGCCTTCCGCATAAGAAACCACGCGCTTGCAAGATTAGCCAGCAAACCAATGCCCGCTATAATCATCATCGTGCCGCTCGCTACGGTTGGCGGCTCCCCGAACCGTTTGACCGCCTCGGCTATAATGAAAGCGGCAATGACAAATAGCGTAACGCCATTCAGCAGGGCAGCCAATATTTCAAAGCGGTGGAAGCCATAGGTCCGATTGGACGACCGCGGACGTACCGCAATCCACATGGCCGCTAAGCTTAACGCAAGCGCCGCCGTGTCGCTAAGCATATGCCCGGAATCCGATAAAAGCGCTAATGAGTTCGTTACCAAGCCCCCAACAAACTCCAGCAGCATAATTCCTGCGGTAATGATCAGCGCGATCAGCAGCCCCGCCTTATTATTCGGCGCATGCGAGTGACCGTGATGGCCATGGGCGTGACCGTGTCCGTGATGGTGTCCATGATGATGTCCGTGCGAATGCTGGTTATGGCTATGCTTGCCCGTCTTAGCTTGCGGCTTCTTTACGCCTTCATCCGCTTGATCATGTCTGTTATGGTTATGGTCATGCTCATGGCAATGTCCGCTATGGTCATGGTCGTAACCGCTACGGTTGTGGTCATGCTCGTGTCCACCTTGGTCATGCTCATGCGCATGACAGCATTCCCTTTCTGAAGGAAGATGCTCATTACTCTGTTTATCACTGCCGCTTGCTGCTGCACTTATTCTTTGTCCTTGTTTATTGTCCTCGTGTGCTCCGCTCATCAGTTCTCCCCCGATCCATTCCGCAAACAAACGATAATAGTCTGCTTCATAACTCTGTTTTTCATTAGCTCTATATTCCAATTAGTCAGAAACATATGAATACATGCTCATATGTTTTAAATGTATTATATGTAATAGATACCAATGTTGCAACAACTTTTGCATATGGTCATTTGTCGAACTTCAATCATTCGCGAATGAGAAGCGCTATCCCTTTTATCATACAAAAAGAGACGCATTTCTGCGCCTCCGCTTATTTTCACAGCCTCATTCGTAATTAGACGGTCACTCTTATTGCAACAATATTAGCTCCGAAGCGGCTCCACCGCCTCCAACAGCTTCTCTTCAAGCTCCGCAGCAAATGCAGCGCGCTGCTCCTCGCTCCATTTAAGGCGCTCCGCCATCGCGGCGATTACCGGCCCTTTCCATTTCTGCACGTATCCGATGCGGAAGAACAAGTCGCCCGTACGGCGGATGAAGAAATCAGCCGGCTTAACCGTCATTTCCGCTTCAAGCGAATACCGCAGCTGCACCGCCAGCACAAGCGGCAGCTTAAAGGAATCAGCCCATGGAGCAGTGCTTTTCGCCAGCGCAAAGAGTTGATCTACATTTGAGCCATAGCGCTGCGCCAGGAAGGCCGACTCTTCCTTGTTAAAGCCGAAACGGGCGCCTTCGGCCGTTTTCTTCCGGATGAATGGCTCAAAACCTGCTGATCCGCCAAGATCTCCGCCCGACATCGGTATCGTTTTTGTATCGCTTTTGTCGTACTTAATGCCGCTGTCATCCTGCCCAAGCAGCTCAACAACTTTATCGACGACGGTTTCGGCCATCTTGCGGTACCCGGTCAGTTTGCCGCCTGCAATCGAGATAAGACCGGATTCCGATACGAATATTTCATCTCTGCGCGATATTTCCGAAGGCGATTTGCCTTCCTGCTGGATGAGCGGTCGCAGTCCCGCCCAGCTCGATTCCACATCCGCTTCGGCAAGCTTCAGTTCCGGGAACATAAAGTTGACGGCCTTCAGCAAATAGGTACGGTCCTCCAGCGTCATGACCGGATTAACGGTATTGCCCTTATAGTTCGTATCTGTTGTGCCGAAATACGTTTTGCCGGCGCGGGGAATCGCGAACACCATGCGTCCATCCTGCGTATCAAAGTAGACCGCTTGGCGTAAAGGGAATCGTTTCTTGTCGAACACGAGGTGAACGCCCTTTGTCAGACGAAGCGTTTTGCCCTTTTTCGAGCCGTCCATTTCACGAATATCATCGACCCAGGGGCCCGTTGCATTAATGATTTTGGCTGCCTTAATCTCATATTCAGCGCCGCTCATCGTATCTTTAACCAAAGCGCCGGTTATTTTGCCGTCCTTGCCGTACCGCAGCGTCTCTACCTTCGCATAATTGACGGACAAAGCGCCGGTCTCCACCGCTTTCTTCATCACTTCAATCGTAAGCCGCGCGTCATCCGTCCGATATTCCACATAATAGCCGCCGCCCTTCAAGCCCTCCCGCTTCAAAAGAGGCTCCTTCGCCAGCGTATCGGCCACGTTCAGCATCATGCGGCGCTCTTTTCTTTTGACCCCTGCCAAAAAGTCATATACGCGCAAACCGATCGATGTCGAAAACTTGCCGAAGGTGCCGCCTTTGTAAAGAGGAAGCAGCATCCATTCCGGCGTTGTGACATGCGGTCCGTTCTCATATACGATTGCCCGCTCCTTGCCGACCTCGGCTACGACGCCGATCTCAAGCTGCTTCAAGTAACGCAAGCCGCCGTGAACAAGCTTCGTAGAACGGCTCGACGTGCCCGCCGCAAAATCCTGCATTTCCACCAGCGCCACCTTCATGCCGCGCGCGGCAGCATCAAGCGCAATGCCCGCACCTGTAATTCCTCCGCCGATGATCAGTGCGTCAAGGGGGGTCCGCTGCATTTCAGCAAGCACTTGCTCCCGATTTTGCGCCGCAAAAACTTCTTTATTTCTATTGATTGTCATTTTTATTTCCTCCCGGGTCACTATCTATTCATGTTATGCCCTATAATTTGGCTGTTCACGAATTATCCAAAACAAACAAAAAAACCACTCAAACCGCTTCCCAGCCCATAAAAGGGTTTGGAAGCGGTCTTCGTGGTTTCTCCTGATCTCCAACCGTTATTAACTTGTCGTCATTATAACATAATTATTGCGCAAACGCCATGGCTGCTTTAACCGCCCGATGCCAGCCGCTGTATAGAGCAGAGCGCTGCTCTTCTCCCATTGTTGGCGTAAATACTTTGTCCACCTGTCTTAGCTTGGCCAGCTCCTCGCGGTTTTCCCAGAAGCCGACTGCAAGCCCTGCCAAATAAGCGGCTCCAAGCGCCGTCGATTCATTGACGACCGGCCGTTCCACGGGAACGCCGAGCAGATCGCTTTGGAACTGCATCAGCATATTATTCGCTACCGCTCCTCCGTCTACGGACAACGACCGCAGCGGCAATCCTGACTCCTCCTCCATGACGGAGAGGACATCCTTTGTCTGATAAGCCAATGATTCCAGGACCGCGCGGATAAAGTGGGCCTTCGACGTTCCGCGCGTCAATCCGAATACCGCACCTCTGACATCGCTGTTCCAATACGGCGTTCCAAGCCCGACGAATGCCGGAACGACATAAACGCCGTCCGAGGATTCCACCTGCTCTGCATAGCCTTCCGTCTCCGAAGCGGATTCGATTAGCTGCAGGCCGTCGCGTAGCCACTGGATCGCAGCCCCTGCAACGAATACACTGCCTTCCAGCGCATATTCGAGCTTGCCGTCCACCTCCCACGCTATCGTCGTGAGAAGTCCTTTCTCCGAGACGACCGCTTTGGTTCCCGTATTCATGAGCATGAAGCAGCCCGTGCCGTACGTATTTTTAGTGCTTCCCTCATCGTAAGCATTCTGGCCGAACAAAGCCGCTTGCTGATCGCCGGCTGCTCCCGCTACCGGTATTTTGCATCCCAGCAGTCCCGCATCAAGCTGGCCGTAAACCTCGGAAGAAGAGCGCACCTCTGGCAGCATCGCTTTAGGAATGTCCAAAATTTGCAGCAGCTCGTCATCCCAGCTCCGCTCATGAATGTTATACATAAGCGTCCTTGACGCATTCGATACATCCGTCACATGCACCGCTCCGCCAGTCAGATTCCAAATGAGCCATGTATCGATCGTACCGAACAGAAGCTCACCCTTCTCGGCACGCTCGCGCGCGCCATCGACATGCTCCAGCAGCCAGTTCACCTTCGTGCCTGAAAAATAAGCGTCGATCAGCAGTCCGGTCTTCGAATGAAAGATTTGCTCATATCCGCTTCGTTTAAGCCCATCGCTGATGCCTGCCGTCTGTCGGGATTGCCACACGATTGCGTTATGAATCGGCTGACCGGTCGCTTTATCCCAGACTACCGTCGTTTCCCGTTGATTCGTAATCCCGATTCCGGCGATTTGCCCGGGTGCTGTGCCTGTTTTGGCTAGAAGCTCCGCCATTACCTTCTTCGTTGACTCCCATATAAACAGAGCATCCGCTTCAACCCACCCTGAATGCGGGTAATGGAGCGGAAGCTCCTCGCGCGCCATATCTACAATCGTTCCGCTTCGATCGATGAGCAGCGCACGCGTGCTTGTCGTGCCCTGATCGAGCGATAACACATAGGTTTTCACTCGTATTCCCCCTTTACTATTCGGCTCCAGCTTTAATCCGCGGTTTTCCACAGCTCCTTCCGCGATGTCGTAATAGCTGATGCTCCCGCTTCAAGCGCCTGCCTGACATGGTCCTGTGTGCGGATAAGACCTCCAGCGATGACCGGAATGCCGCTCCGCTGCTTGACCTCGCTAATAATGTCCGGTATGACGCCCGGCAGCACCTCTATGAAATCGGGACGATTCTTGTCCAGAACGGTATAGCTGCGCTCCAGCGCATCGGAATCGATAAGAAACAGCCGTTGAATGGCAATCAGTCCATTCTGCTTCGTCCGGCCGATCACGCTGGAACGGGTAGAAATAATGCCTGCAGGACGGATCGACTGGCACAGAAACTCAGCCGCAAATTCGTCGTTTTTCAGCCCGTCGATCAGATCGGCATGCAGCAGCACCTTTTTCCCATGCTGACCCGCCAAATCGACGATATTTTTCAATTGTCCCAAATGTCCTCCCAGCAGCACCATATATGAAAAAGGGGAGGCAAGAACCGCCTCCACATCCTTCAGCTTATGCACCGCCGGCAATACGTGCTGACCGTTCAAGAGCAATGACAAGCCCGCCACCTCCGCGTATACTTTACTTGCTTCCGCTGCCTTTAATTTTGCTGCTTCAAAGGATTGCCGCTGCTCTCGCGCTCTTGCAGACGAGTCGGCAGTACAACCTTCTTCGCAATTTCCCGCTTGGCAGCCATGCGGTCCGCAAGCAGCTCAACCGCCGTCTCGCCCATGTGCTCCATATGAACCTTTACGGTAGTAAGCGGCGGCTGCAAAAACTCAGAGATGGCGATGTCGTTGTAGCCAACGATCGAAATGTCTTGCGGGACCCGCAGCTTCGCTTCATGCAGCGCACGGAGCGCGCCGACAGCCATAGAATCATTCTCGATAAAAAACGCCGTTGGCAGCTTCTCCCCCCTTATTGCCTGCTTCATCAGCCTGTAGCCGTCCTCGGAATATAAATGCTCGCCTGTAAACACCAGTTCCGCATCGAACAGCCCATGCGTGGCCAAACGCTCCATAAATGCGAGCTCGCGCTCATCCCGCACCCGCTTATTGTTCACCGTATTATGCCCGCCAATATAACCGACCGCCGTATGGCCTAGTCCGATAAGATAATCGATGACCTCGAAAACCGACTTTCGCAAATCGATGACAACCGAATCGAACCGGTTATCGTCTGGAGAAGAATCGACGAAGACGATGTTCTCGAAGCCTTGCGGAAAACGGTCGACATCCTCTTTCTCGAAGCGTCCGATCGCAATCATCCCGTCGAGCGACTCGCCGGACCAGTCTCTGCTATCCGGTTCTCCCGGCATGAACAGCTTTACCAATTCCATTTGCCTCTGGAAGCATTCCCGTTCAATCCCGAGCCGAATGGCCAAATAATACGGATCAAGCATTTCCTCCTGGTCTGAATACCAGTTCACGAGCCCGACGCGGTAGCGCTCCTTCACGGCTACGCCGTTGCGCTGGCGCAGCGTCTTGTAATTCAATTGCTGCGCAATTTCAAATATACGTTTGCGAGTCTCGTCCGCAACCGAAATGCCCGGATCATAGTTAAGCACCCGCGACACGGTTGCGATCGACACTTTTGCTTTTTGTGCGATATCTTTAATCGTAGCCATACTACCGTTCCTTCCTGCTGGCCGCGGCTGCGCGCTGCATGAGCGAAGGACTCCCGCGTTATAACCTGTCGGCATCCACGATCCTGCTCTCGTACAGGCAAAGCTGCTGGCCTTGGAACGTCTTCACGCTGTCCATATGGTTAAGCGGAACCAGAGCTTGCGCTCACCCGCCTCCCGGACAACTACCTCGACGCCCTTGTCACTTTCAATATGCCAGATTTCCAGTGCCTTGACAATAGAATTGGCCAGTTCATCCAGCACATTTGCGCTTAAACCGCCGCCGATATAATAAACCATGCCTTTTCCGAACGTATTGCGCGTGACTGCGGCAGCAGGGAAGATCGGTTCGTCATAGCGGTACAAAACCTCCGCGGTCGTAGGCGTCAGCCAATCGCGCCACACCTCGCATGCAGCTGGTTGTTCATTAGAAGGATTGGCCGGTTCTGCCCGCGTAATCGGAATTTGCTTGCCAAGCGGCAATGCTTCAGAGCTAGTGTTGTAAGCGATTTCTCTCACTGAGCGAAATTATACGTTAATTTTACTAAAAATCAAGTAATTTTTTATTTTACTTAATAGTATTTGTCCCGCCACATAGAAAAGGCTGCTCCCGGGTTATTAACCCTGCAGAGCAGCCTTGATTTATTAATTATTCATGCTTCAAATGCTGTAGCGTCAGTAAAAAAATTTGCTCCACGTGATCGTCATCCAGCGAATAGAACACGGTCTTTCCGACCTTCCTCCGCTTTACGATACGCATGTTCCGCAGCAGCCGCAGCTGATGGGATACAGCCGATTGTCCCATAGAAAGCACCTGTGTCAGATCGTGAACACAAAGCTCCGATTGCACTAGCGCGTGTATCAGCTTTACCCGCGTCGGATCGCCGAGCGCCTTGAACAGATCAGCCAGCTGGGCAGCGGTCGTCTCCGGAATCAATTTGCTTCTGACATTGTCTATGTTTACCTCCGAGCCTGCGCATGAATCATCGCATGCTGCGGCAACCTGATTGTCCATTTTCATCCCACCAACCATACTTGTCTTAAAGCATATTATAGCATGTTTCAGTTGGCGGAGTGAATCTGAACGATTCGGGCAGCAAGGCGCAAATTTCATTCTTTATTCTGCCGGCACTGCCGCACACAAATCGCGGCTAGAAAGACTCTGCCAAGCAAATCGATAGCTGCCCGATCCGGCTTTAACGGAAACGCCGGCTGCAGTGTCCGACACCGCCGTTATTCCGGCAGCCCCGGAAACAGCCGCTCCACTCTCGGTAACCGTCGCCCCGGCAGCCGCTCCCGGCAAACGAATCTCAGCAACCGTGTTTGGCGGAATAGTCACATCCAGCGTAAAGGTTCCGTCCTCCGATTTAGACCATTTGGAGCTAACCGTACCATACATGGTTTCAAGGCTGCCTTCCGCCCAAGTAAGCCCTTCTCCAGGCTGCGGCGCAATAACGATTTGCTTGTAGCCCGGAGCCGTTTCAACCGTTTGAATGCCCGCAACTGTGCGGTACATCCAATCCCCGATTGCACCATACGCATAATGGTTGAAGGAGTTCATATCTCTGCTCCAGAAGCTTCCGTCCTCCTTAATGCCGTCCCAATGCTCCCAAATCGTCGTTGCGCCCTTCGTAACGGGATACAGCCAAGATGGGTACGTTTGCTGGAGAAGCAGCTTGTAGGCCGCCTCGTTCTGGCCAAACGCGCTAAGCACATGGTTCAAATACGGCGTTCCGACAAAGCCGGTCGTCAGGTGGAACTTATTTTGCTCGAGAAGCTCAGCCAGCTTGGCAATCGCCCGCTTCTCCGCCGTCTCATCGAGCAGGCCAAACATCAAAGCCAGCACTTGAGCCGTCTGCGTCGGAACCGCCAACCTCCCTGAACCGGTTACAAATTCCTCCCGCCAAGCCGATACGATCCTGCCGTACAGCGCCAGATACTCTGCAGCATCCGCCGACTTATCCAGCACTGACGCCGTCTTCTGCAGGAGCGACACCGAGTACGCATAGAAGGCTGTCGCAATGAAATCCCGATCGGTCGCCCCTACATAATCGCCGGATTTCGCATCGAGACCGAGCCAATCTCCAAAATGAAAGCCCGTATTCCACAAAAACTCATTATCCCCTTGGCATCGAATATACGATACCCAAGCTTTCATGCTCTCATATTGCTCTTCCAATATTCGCTTGTCTCCGTAGCAGACATAGATCGTCCATGGACATATAACAGCCGCGTCGCCCCATGCCGCCGAGGACATATCTGTCTCGCTCAGCACATGCGGAACAACAAACGGAACGCCGCCATCATCTGCCTGATCGGACTCGACATCTTTCAGCCACTTGGTGAAAAATGGCGCAACGTTCGATAAGTATGAAGCGGTCTGGATGAACATTTGCGCATCGCCTGTCCAGCCAAGCCGCTCATCCCGCTGCGGACAATCGGTCGGCACATCGAGAAAATTCCCCTTCAACCCCCATTTAATGTTGTGCTGAAGCTGATTAACGAGCGGCTCCGAGCACTGGAATTTGCCGGTCTCCTCCATATCCGAATGAAGCACCACGCCTGTAAAATCATCCAGCTCAATCTGCTCCGGAAAGCCGATTACCTGCACATAACGAAAGCCTTGAAACGTGAAGCGCGGCTCATACGTTTCCCGCTCCCCGCCCTTCAGCACATATTTAATCGTCTGCTTCGCCGCGCGCAAATTATCCGTATAGAAATTGCCTTCATGATCCAGCACCTCAGCATGCAGCAGCGTTACTTCCCTCCCCGCGTCACCCTGTACCGAAAATTGAACCCAGCCGACCATATTTTGACCAAAATCAAGAACCGTCTCCCCCTTCGGCGTCGTGAGAAGCGCAATCGGTTTTAAACGCTCTTGCTTGCGAACAGGCTCATTCACCTGCGG
>DATJKM010000161.1:0-4142 GCA_035491515.1 Candidatus Udaeobacter sp.
ACGCTGAAAAATGAATACATTGAGAGCGTATGGCATATTTTATCGGCGATTCACGGGAAAGGGCTGCTGTACCGCGGACATCGTGTAAGCCCTTATTGTCCGGATTGTCAAACGACGCTCAGCTCGCATGAGGTCGCACAGGGCTATGAGGATGTGAAGGATCTTAGCGCGACGGCGAAGTTTAAGCTTGCACAATCAGGAGAATTTATTCTGGCCTGGACGACAACGCCCTGGACTTTGCCAGCTAACGTGGCGCTAGCCGTAAACCCTGAGCTTGATTATATTCGCGCCTCCAAAAACGGCGAAGTGTACATCGTTGCCCAAAATTTGGCGGAGAGTGTCCTGAAGGACGGATATGAGATTTTATCTGTATTGAAGGGCGCTGAGCTTGTTGGTCTTAGCTACGAGCCGCCATTCAAATACGTTGCGGTTGAGAAAGGGCATATCGTTATTGCAGGCGATTTCGTCAGCGACACTAGCGGTACAGGTATCGTACACATCGCGCCTGCACATGGCGAGGATGACTACAGAGTATCGCGTGAGAATGGAATCAGCATGCTGAGCGTCGTTGATTTGGCGGGCCGCTATGTTGCAGAGGTAACGGACTTTGCAGGGCGGTTCGTGAAAGACAGCGAGCTTGATATCGATATCGTCAAAAACTTAAGTGAACGCGGCCTTCTTTACACGAAGGAGCGCTATGAGCATAGCTATCCATTCTGCTGGCGCTGCAAAACGCCTTTGATCTATTATGCAATGGAAAGCTGGTTTATCAAAACAACGGCAGTGAAGGATCAACTGATCGCGAACAACAACAGCGTAGACTGGTACCCTGGTCATATCCGCGAAGGCCGCTTCGGCAAATTTTTGGAAGATTTGGTGGACTGGAATATCAGCCGTAACCGTTACTGGGGTACTCCGCTGAACGTCTGGGTTTGCGAAGTTACGGGCAAGGAATATTCACCAAGCAGCATCGCTGACTTGCGAGCTATGGCAATCGGCGATGTGCCGGAAGATATCGAGCTTCACAAGCCGTATGTAGATGAGATCAAGCTTAAATCGCCATTTGCCGAAGGCGCCGAAATGACGCGTACGCCTGAGGTTATCGATGTTTGGTTCGACAGCGGCTCGATGCCGTTCGCACAGCAGCATCACCCGTTTGAGAATGAGCAGCAATTCGCTGAGCAATATCCTGCAGACATTATCTGCGAGGGTATTGACCAAACACGCGGCTGGTTCTACAGCTTGCTGGCGGTATCGACGCTCTACAACGGTAAAGCACCTTACAAAGCGGTTATCTCGACCGGTCATATTCTGGATGAGAACGGACAGAAGATGTCCAAGTCGAAGGGGAATGTTATCGATCCTTGGGAAATCATCAATGAATACGGAACGGATGCGTTCCGCTGGGCATTGCTGGCAGACAGCGCGCCATGGAACAGTAAGAGATTTTCGCGCGGCATTGTAGGCGAGGCGAAATCAAAGGTCATCGATACGATCGTAAATACTCACGCGTTTTTCGCACTGTATGCGTCGATCGACGGTTTCGATTATACTGCCCATGAAGAGATCAAATCGGATAATAAGCTGGATCGCTGGATCATTTCCCGCTTGAACAGCTTAATCAACTCGGTGAACAAAGGGCTTGAGGTTAATGACTTCCTTAACCCTGCCAAATCGATTGAGACGTTCGTTGACGAGCTAAGCAACTGGTATATCCGCCGTTCGCGCGACCGCTTCTGGGGAAGCGGACTTACGGACGATAAATTAGCAGCATACCAAACGCTGCGCAGCGTACTGCTGACACTCTCCCATTTGATTGCGCCATATGCGCCGTTGCTTGCTGAAGATGTGTACGGAAACCTGGGCGGAGCAGGCAGCGTGCATTTGGCTGACTATCCGAAAGCGGATGAAGCTGCAATCGATGAAACGCTTGAGCGCGATATGGAAAGCGCGAAGCAGATCGTTGAGCTTGCGCGCAACGTTCGGAACGAGACGGGCATTAAGACGCGTCAGCCTTTATCGGAACTGATCGTATCGCTGGACCGCGATTTTAACGTTGCAGAATACGAGGACATCGTGAAGGATGAAATTAACGTTAAAGCGATCACGGTACAAAACTCCGACAGCGGCTTCGTTGATTTTACGCTGAAGCTGAATCTTAAGGTTGCCGGCAAAAAATACGGTAAAAACGTTGGACCGATCCAAGCGCAGCTGAAAGGCTTGAATGCCGACAAAACCCGCAGCATCGTAAACGGCGGAAGCTTCAACTTCACAAGCGCAGAGGGCGAGCAGCTAACGATCGCAATCGATGAGCTATTGGTTGAGAAGCAGGCAAAGTCAGGCTTTGCTTCTGCATCCGGTAATGGCGTTACCGTAGCGCTGAATACGGATATTACGCCTGAGCTGGAGCAAGAGGGCTGGGTGCGCGAAGTTATCCGTGCCGTTCAGGACACGCGTAAAAAGCTGGATCTGCCGATCGAGAAACGGATTGATCTCGTGTTGGATGTCGACAGCGAGCTTAAAGCGGCGCTTGAAGCGTTCGAAGAAGTGCTTCACGAAAACGTGCTTGTACAAACGGTTGCCTATGATGAAACACCAGAAATGGAAAGAGTTACGCTCGGCGAGAAGGTAATAGGGATTTTCATCCGCGGATAAGGATATAGTATATAGGAAAATAACAAGCGAAAAACGAGGCCGTCGCCTACCGGCTGCTGCAGTAAGCGACGTAAAAAGTCGCATGCCTGCATGAGCTGGGAGGTAAGGCCTCGTTTTATTGTTTGACAAAGGGGATACTCGTATGAAAACAAATAACCCGGAACAGCCGAAAAATTTGAACGAGCTACAAACTTCGTTAAGCAAGCTTGATAAGCGCCTTCAGGGGATCGCCGCCGATATGGAGCGCACGCAAATGGCAGAATATGTGGATCTGCTGAACCGACCAAGAACGCTGATTTGGAAAAACCTGCTTGCCGGTACGGCGAGAGGCGTTGGAATCGCAATCGGCTTCACTTTTTTTGCTGCCACCATACTTTATGTGCTGCGAATATTAGGCGCCTTGAACCTGCCGATTATCGGCGACTATATCGCGGACATCGTTCGAATTGTACAAATACAGCTCGAAGGAAAAACGTATTGATCATCCATATTCATTTCCGTCTTGCTCATCACTTTCAAGGTTATGATCTCCTTCGCCGGTTTGCATGTAATGCATGTACTCCCGGTTGCGAACGACGGAGACATGACGGCCGGTAATGTCGGTCGCAAGAAAGCTCTCAATTGGCTCCACGAAGCCGTCGTTCTCGTAAGCATCGATGCCGACTTGTTCATAATCGGCGACATCCCGGTTTTCCGAAAACGCAGGAGAATCCGCATTTCCCCATTGCTCGACTATTTGCCATGCATCTTCGCCGTCAAAGCCATTGTAGGAGTCTTGCTTGTCCATGCTTGTTCGGCCAAACGGAGGAGCGAGCACTAATTCTTCAACAGGTCTGCGGTGAGACAATTGCTGCCGCGGCGCATGCTCGATGCAATGAAGCGTATCCGGAACAGCATCCAGCCGTTCAAAAGGAATCGGTTCGTTACATGTCATACATTTGCCGTATGAACCTTTGTCCATAGCATCCAGCGCCGCATCGATGCGGCTTAAATGCAGCTCCTCCTGCTCAAGCAGGGCAACATCCTTTTCACGTTCATAAAGTTCGCTTGCGGTGTCGCCCGGATGGTTGTCGATTGACGTTAGCTCGCCGGTATCATCGCGAAGGGAATGTGAAAGGCCGTAATGATCATTTTCAGCGAGCCGGTGTTCGATCTCGCGCTGCTCATCTAATAATCTGCCTTGCAGCAGCTTTAACTGAGCGTTTGTTGGGGTTGTCATTTTGAGCACCCTCCTTAGCAGGGAACATAATTGCTGTATTAGCTTTTGCCGAAAGACGGATTTTCAGTATGGTCTTCAATGGAAGAACAAGTGTCAGATGCTGGCTCTTGTTTGGCCCGGTATGCTACAATTGATTGGAAAAAGCGTAAACAGCTGACGCCGTTCTTTGGCGGCACAAGCTCGTTTCGCGATGAAATATAAGCAGCTTATAAGATCCGCACTTATAAGATCTTATATTTTTAAAAAGGGCTTGCGCAGCTGGTTAACT
>DATJKM010000162.1:0-11482 GCA_035491515.1 Candidatus Udaeobacter sp.
GGGGACGTTGATGGAGTACAATTGCGCTGGCGATCTTTCGACGCCGAAGCAGGTGGAGAAGGTCGAGAAGCTCATTGAAGGCGAAATCGCCTCTATTATGGAGAAAGGCTGGGAGGCCGTACGCAGGCATAAGGTCGATGTGATCGGCTTCGGCACCGTGATCCACAAGAAATATCCGAAGCAGTGGTCGGAGGCGAAAGAAAGCTGGGCGGAGCTGCTGCCAAGCACGGAAGTGAAGATCGCGGTAAAGGTGAAGTTATATTCAACAGGCATGAGCGGAAGCGGATTTAAGAAGGAACAGGAGAAGGGCAGCTCATAAACGGAAAGGAGAAACTATGCAGCAGATCGGGAAAAATCAGCTTTCTATTTTGATCATCGTTTTTTTGATCGGCAGCACGCCTTTGTTCGAGCTCGGCATAAAGGCCAAGCAAGACGCATGGATGGCAATGACGCTCGCTGCGTTTGCCGGTCTGCTGCTAACTATTATGTATGTCCGCATACAAAAGCGTTCTCCTGATTCGGAGCTGGCCGAGCTTTACATCATACATTTCGGACGGTGGATCGGTGGCTTTATCGGACTTCTCCATGCTTTATGGTTTGCGTACGAATCGATGCGCAATGTAAGGGATGTAGGTGAACTTACATTGATGGCGCTGCTTAACTTTACTCCAAAGTGGATTGTTATGCTGCTTATTATCAGCGCGGCGGCATACACCGTCAGCAGGGGCCTTGAAGTATTTGTCCGCGTCGTGCAGCTGTTGTTTCCGATTGTAGCGCTTAGCTACACGGTCATTGTTTTATTTCTGTTTATTGCCAGATTGCCGAAGCTGTCGCATTTGCTACCTCTTTTGGAGAATGGGATGCTCCCTGTCGTAAAGGCTGCATTTCCGGACCTAATGGCCTTTCCATTTGGGCAAATGGTTATTTTTCTCGTTTTTTGGAAGCATGTCAGCGAGAAGAAAATTATCGGACGCGTCTCCTATTGGGCCTTTATCGGGGTTGCCGCTTTTCTTATCCTTATGAATTCGATCACGATGTGCGTGCTAGGGCCAGAGATGTCTGCAATTACAGCGCTGCCGCTGCTTGAGGTCGTTCAGCTGATTAGGCTGGCTAACTTTCTGGAGCGGCTTGATGTTATCGTGACGCTGCTGCTGTTTATCGGTCTCTATGTGAAAATGACCGCGCTTTACATGGCCTCGGTATTCACGTTTAACGCGGTTACCGGCATAGCGTACCGTTATTGCGTGCTGCCGATCGGCCTCATCATCTATGCAGCGTCATTTTTGGAACCGAATAATACGTATCACATTTGGATCGGACTCGATATAACGCTGAAGATCGTTCCGTTATTCCAGATCGTGCTGCCGCTGCTTATGCTTATCGTCGGCATACGAAAGAAGTATAAAACTGCAGGATAGACTGATAGTTGTGACGCGCTCCTCACCGAAACGGCTGCATCGACATATTTTATGGATACAGCATGAAATATAAGATTTGAAAAAGTTCACTGTTATAACCTGTCTATATTTCCTTGCGAAACGGGCTTTGCCGCCAAAGGACTGCGTAAGCCGTTTACGCTTGCTTGAGGGGGATACGCGTGAGCGATGCCAATGGGTGCATGACAAGCATTATTCTCGTTACCTACAATCAGCTTGATTACACGAAGCAATGCGTGGAGAGCATTCGGCGGCATACGCAGCGGAGCTGCTATGAGCTGATAATTGTAGATAATGGTTCGACAGATGGCACGGAAGAGTGGGCAAAAAACGAAAGCGGCATCATTGTGATCGCCAATGGCTGCAATGCCGGGTTTCCTAAAGGCTGCAATCAAGGGATGGCTGCGGCTTCGGGCGATCTTCTTATGATGCTTAATAACGATACGATTGTAACGCCGGGCTGGCTGGACGGATTGAAGCGCGGCTTGCTCAGCGATGACCGGATCGGGGCAGTCGGCCCCGTCACCAACTCGGCTTCATATTGGACGAATATTCCGGTCGCGTATAAGACGATAGAGGAAATGGAGCTGTTCGCTTCCGCACTTCATGCGATCCCTGACAAAACGAAGTGGGAGGAGCGCGTGAAGCTGGTCGGCTATTGTCTGCTCATGCGGCGGGAGGCGTGGGAGAAGGCCGGACCGCTTGACGAGCGATTCGGCATCGGCAACTTTGAGGATGACGACTATGGTTTAAGGCTGCGGCTGGCAGGCTACAGGCTATTGTTGTGCGGAGATACGTTTATTCATCATCATGGCAGCGTCTCCTTTAACTCCGAGCCGGAGCTGTTTCAACAAACCTTCAGGAACAATGCTCAATTTTTTATGGAAAAATGGGGCTTTCATCCGGGAGATGCGACGCAAATACGAATGGATTTCACTACGGTCATTCAGCGGGAATCCCATGAATACAGACGCGAAGATGGCTCGTTTCTGGAAATCGGCTGCGGCTGCGGAGCGACAATTTTGCATATGAAGAAGCAATTCCCGGATGCCAAATGGTACGGTGTCGAGCGTAACGAGCTGGCGGCGAGAGTTGCGGAAGCGTCGGGAATTACCGTATTCCGCTCGGAAGAGCCGGAGAATTGGTATCTGCCTGCCGAAGGATTGGACGGGATAATGATCGGAGATGCCCATGCCTACGGGACGCCGCAAGCGATGAAGCGGCTAGTCAGCCTGCTGAAGCCTTGCGGCTGGATAATCGGCTGCTTTGCGAATCGATTTTATTTTGAGAATGTCCGGCAATATTTGGACCCGGCGAATGTGAGGGCGCAGCGTCAAGCGGCTATCCAGTATACGCTGCAGCAGGTTAATCAACTGTACGTGCAGTCCGGTTTTTCTTATGTGAAGGTTACGCTCGCCGAGCATAAACCGCAGGAGCAGCTTGATTATATCCGCCTGCTTGGGCAGATAACGGATGAAGCGATTACGGATGAGCTTACAGCCGCTTATTTACTCGTGTACGGACGCGTCCCGTCTGCGGTCCAGCGGGAGGAAGCAGACAAAAACGGCGAGCCGGCTGAACTTGGGGTCAATGGTGAAGAAGGGGAAGAAACGTTGGCTCAGGCTGTTGTTCAGGAGACTGCGCAAGCAGCACTGGCGAATGAAGCAAAGCAGATATCGCCTCCAGAAGAAGAAGCGGATCAGCTCACGGAACAAAATGATGTGCGGTTTACAGGCGAGCGGCTGGTTGTGAATCAAGCGGTCAAGCAAGGCTATAGCAGCGTCTATCATGAGCATATGAGCCGTTATGAATTTGCCGGACCGCTGGTGAAGGGATTGCGCGTGCTGGATGCCGCTTGCGGAGCGGGTTACGGAAGCGCCATGCTGAAGCGGGCGGGAGCGGCTGAGGTGGTAGGTGTCGACGTTGACGGGCCGTCGCTTGAGCGGGCCGGGCGGGACTACGGCAGCAGCGGCGTCTCGTTTGCGGAGGGAGATGTGCTGCGGCTGCCCTTTGAGGATGAATCGTTCGATGCTGTCGTTTCCTTCGAGACGATCGAGCATGTCGCCTCGGGAGCGGATTGGATAAGGGAATCGGCTCGCGTGCTGAAAGATGGAGGCTTGTTTATCGTATCGACGCCGAATCGCGCCGTCACGAATATGCATATTTATTTTGAGGAGCAGCCCTTTAACCAGCATCACCGCTTTGAATACCGTACGGCTGAGCTGATAGGAGAGCTTGTCATGCACTACGCGGTCGAGGCCGTGTATGGTCAGAATGCGTTCGATGATTCGAGGTTTCCTGCGATGCGCTGGCTGCGCCAAATGAACGCCATCGCGCCAGATCGCAGCGAGGAGCATAAGCGGAATTGGACGCCGCACATGCTGATCCCGCTCCACGAGCTTAAGAGTGCCGAGCCGATGTATGTCGTGGCGGTGTGCCGGAAGACGAAGCGAAATAAGGCTTGATGATGATCATTTTCGAAAAAAGCTAGCGTCATGTTCGGGTTTTGCTATACAATTGATGTTGTTGACGAACCGAATATGTTCCGGGGAGCTGCTAAAGCCGGCTGAGAGGGGATTATCTGTACAATTCCGACCCGTTAAAACCTGATCTGGATAATGCCAGCGTAGGGACAGAAGCTTTGTTTGCTTGCCAGGCTAGGGTTGAAGCGGTTCGGCCTTTGCCAGTACTAACAGCTGCACAGCCGATTATAGGGCGTCCTCCGGATCAGGGGGACGTTTTTTTATTGCAGCATTGCAAGATGCAGCGATGAACCGGATACTAACGAGGAATTGTCACCATGTATAAACAGAAGCAGCGAGAGGGGAACAAACACATCATGAATCAGAAGAAAGCAAGGCAAATGTCGTGGAGAATCACAACTGCTATGCTCGTGTTCGTAATGGCGCTGGCAGGCTGCGGCGCAAATAACAACGGGCCAGAGGCGGGCGGGCAGCCGCAAAAGCAGGAGGGAGCGGCGGACAAGCCGCTTGAGAAGGTGCAGGTTGTTCTGGACTGGACGCCGAATACGAACCATACCGGGCTTTATGCAGCTAGAGATAAAGGCTATTTCAAGGAGCAGGGACTTGATGTTGAAATTATTCAACCGGGTCAAAGCGGTGCCGATCAGATGGTAGCCTCAGGCAACGTACAGTTCGGCGTAAGCTACCAGGAGTCGGTAACGATGGCTCGGATCGCCGGCGTTCCGCTCGTGTCGATCGCGGCAGTCATTCAGCACAACACCTCGGGCTTCGCATCGCCGCTCGCGAAGGGGATCGATTCGCCTGAGAAATTCGAAGGCAAGACCTACGGCGGCTGGGGCGCTCCTGTCGAGGAGGCGGTCATTCAATCGCTTATGCAGGAGAAGGGCGCGGACATCGGCAAAGTGAACATTATAAGCATCGGCGACAGCGACTTCTTTACGGCGGTTAAGCGCGATATTGATTTTGCATGGATTTATTATGCGTGGACAGGCGTGGAAGCAGAGCTTCGCGGCGAAAAAATCAATATGCTTTATTTGACCGATTACAGCGATAAGCTGGACTACTATACGCCGGTGCTTGTGACGAGTGAGACGATGATTAAGGATAAACCGGAAGTGGTCAAAGCGTTCACGGCTGCCGCTGCAAAAGGCTACCAATACGCGATTGACAATCCCGGGGATGCAGCAGAGCTTTTGATTAAAGCGGAGCCGGATTTAAATGCGGATCTCGTGCGCGCAAGCCAGAAATGGCTAAGTCCGAAATATCAGGATGACGCGCCTCGCTGGGGCGAACAGAAGCTTAGCGTATGGGAAAATTACGCGAGCTGGATGTACGAGCACAAGCTGCTGAAGAAGGAGCTTGAGGCGGACAAGGCATTCACGAATGAATTTTTGCCGGAATAAGGCTTGAGAAACTTCCAGCGAAGACCGAGGAGGCGGCATTGGCCGCTTCCGATAACAACGATGAGAAAGCAGGAAATCAGATGGCAAGCGCCTTAGTGAGCATTCAAATACTGCCGACAACGCCGGGTGGCGAAAGCGTCATTCCATACGTGGACCGGGCAATCGAGATTATTAAAGCAGCGGGCGTGCCGTACCGCGTAGCACCGCTTGAAACGACGATGGAGGGTGAGCTTAGCCATCTGCTCAGCGTGGTGCAGTCGATGAGCGAAGCGATGACGGAAATGGGCTGTCCCTCCGTTATTTCGCAAATAAAAATTTATTACAATCCGGCAAACGGAGCATCGATGGATAGGCTATTGGAGAAATATCCAGATGGACAATAGGAGCAGCATTTGGTCAAAAATATGGCCTCCAGCCATCATGCTGACAGTGCTGATTGCGTGCTGGCAGACAGCGTCTGCTCTCGGTTTATTTCAACAATGGCTGATTCCATCGCCTCTTTCGATCGTGCAGGAGGCAATCCGGATTTGGCCCCGGCTAATGACACATACGGAAGCGACGGTGCAGCTAACGCTGCTCGGCTTTGCAGGAGGATCGGCGGTGGGCTTCGTGCTCGCCGCTTTGCTGCATTTAATTCCCGGCGTACGGGCGGCGGTATACCCGCTGCTCGTCCTGTCGCAAAACGTGCCCGTTATTGCGATTGCGCCGATTTTGACGATGCTGCTTGGCTGGGGTCTGCTGCCGAAGGCTCTGCTTGTGATCATGGTGTGTTTTTTCCCGATAACGGTAGCTTTGCTGAGCGGCTTATTGAATACCGATGCGCAGCTTCGCAATTATTTGCGAATGATCGGTATCCGCAAGTGGCAGCTGTTTTGGCGGCTGGAGCTTCCGCATGCCGTCGTTCATTTATTTTCAGGATTAAAAATTGCGGCCTCCTACAGCGTGCTAAGCGCGGTTGTAGCCGAATGGCTCGGCACGAACAAGGGACTAGGCTCGTTCATGCTGATATCATCCAAAGGCTTTATGCCGGAACGCGTGTTTGCGGCAGTCATAATTATCGTTGCGCTCAGTTTGACGTTATTTGGGCTTGTGACCTTAGCGGAGCGTCTCGTCATACGTTGGCGCCCTGAGAACGAGGTGAAGTAGCGGATGAACAATAAGGTTGAGAGTAATAAGAATACGCTGCAGGTGCAAGGCATCCGGAAGCAGTTTGGCAAAGGGGCCTTTAGCAAAGAGGTGCTCGCGGGCTTATCGTTTACCGTAGCGGATGGAGAATTCGTATCGATTGTAGGACCCTCCGGCAGCGGGAAGACGACATTGTTTCAAATCATTGGCGGCTTGGAGCAGCCATCGGCAGGCGAGATCTGGATTAACGGCAGGCAGACGACCGGAGAGCGCGGACATATTTCTTACATGCCGCAGCAAGCGTCGCTGCTGCCATGGCGAACCGTTGCGGGCAATATTGAGCTGTCGCTTACGATCTCCGGCGTTGACCGAAAGTCGGCGAAGGGGAAGACAAGAGAGTGGCTGAAGCGGATCGGTTTGCATGAATATGCGGATTCCTATCCGCATGTGCTGTCCGGCGGTATGCTGCAGCGTGTTTCTTTCCTTCGGGCATTGCTTGCGCCGCAGCGTCTAATGCTGCTGGACGAGCCTTTTGGCGCATTGGACGCCTTGACGCGGATGCAGATGCAGCAATGGCTAATGTCGATCTGGGAGCAAAATCGAAGATCGGTGCTGCTCGTTACGCATAGCATCGAGGAGGCGCTGTTTCTGTCCGATCGGATTATCGTGCTGTCCGCTTCGCCTGCGGCAGTACTTGAGCAATTTCAAGTACCTTTTGAGCGCCCTCGCCATGAGGCGCTGTGGACGGATTCGCGATTTAACGAATTGAAGCAGAACATCTACGAGCTGCTAAAGATCAGCGCGAAGGAAGGAAGCGGATAGATGCCGAACGAAATTGAGGATGGCAGCCTTGAGGGACCACTTAGCTCAGAGTCTGTCTTGCCGGCAGGCTTATGTATAGATGCACATCTTCACGTTGATTTATATGCTGCTGAGAAGCGGGAGCCGCTGCTGGAAAATGCCTTCGCAGAAGGCGTCGCTGCGGTGGTTGCCGTCTCCATGCATCTGCAATCGTCGGTAGTGAACCGCGAAATTGCCCTTCGTTACCCTGGACGGGTGCATCCGGCTTACGGCTTTCATCCGGAGCAGCCTATTGCTGCTGAAGCGGAGCTCGATGAGCTGTTCACATGGATTCGCTTGCGCCATGCAGCAGGCGAGCGGTTTGCGATTGGAGAGGTCGGGCTTCCGTATTATACGCGGACGGAGGCGGAGGAAGCGCGAGCGGGCGTGTCATTTGATGAGAAGCCTTATTTGGAGCTGCTTGAGCGATTCGCCGCACTGGCCGCCGAGCTGGATCGTCCGATTGTGCTGCATGCGGTGTATGAGGATGCAGAAAAGGCATGCGACATTTTGGAGAAGCATGGCGTTCGCAGAGCGCATTTCCATTGGTTCAAAGGCAGCGCAAAAACGGTAAGCCGGATGGCTGCCAGCGGCTACATGGTATCGGTTACGCCGGATGTTGCTTACGAGGAGGAAATTCAGCAGCTTGTGGAGCAGTATCCATTAGAGCAGCTGATGGTGGAGACGGACGGGCCGTGGCCGTTCGAAGGGCCATATGCCTCTCTGCCGACGCGGCCTGCGATGGCTGCCGATGCGGCGGGGCATATTGCGGTCATTAAGCAGCAGCCCGCCTGGCGAGTTGCGGAAATACTCCTTGCTAATACGCGCCGCTTTTACGGAATCATATAGGGTTTTATAAAGGAGGATAAAGGCCAGCCCCAGGAGGATGAACTACTCTTACAGGGTGGTTTTTTTCGTATGGTTGCGCGATTCGTACGCAATTGTCAGTTGCCGCCAGTGCTGCCGCTGCATACAAAGATAAGGACGGGGTTGGATTACGGGCCACATAGCGCGGCAGAAAGGAGTTAAACGATGGCACAGCTGACTAGGAATCAATTTATTGCGGCGTTGGCACCAACGGTTTTACGGGTTAAGCGGGAAGGGTCTGTGATGTTTCCTTCCGTGCGGTTAGCGCAAAATTTGCTCGAAACCGGAGGCGTGATTCACGAATGGTACAACTTAGGGGGCATCAAGGTTGGCAGCGGTCAAACGAATGCTTTCTGGCATGGAGAAGCAGTCGTTAAGGGCACATGGGAAGTGATCGATGGGCGAAGCATGAATACGCGAGCTGCGTTCCGCGCTTACAAGAGCGTATATCACTTTTATAAGGATTTGGATTTGCTGCTGGCAACCCCGCGGTATGAGCGAGTGCGTAAAGCGATGACGCCTGAGCGGCAAGCAGACATGCTGTTCGCTTGCGGCTATGCGACTGATCCGGCTTATCCGAGCAAATTAAAAGCGATTATCGAGCAGTACGGATTAAAAAAATATGATGCCTTAGGCAGCAAGCAATTTCCGAAGCCGGAGAAGCTGAAGGATGCAGAGCTTATAGTTGTTTTATACAAGGGACAGGCCACTTCGGACGGCTACTTGCTCGGAGGCGTGACCTGGGTGCCGGCCAGGCTGCTTGGCGAAGCTCTGGGAGCGGAAATCGGTTGGACGGGAACGAAGGTAACCGTTAACGGAAAAGAGCTCGAATCGATTTTATCCGAAGCAACAGGTTATGTTCAAATTCGGGAGCTGGCAGCAGAGCTTGGGCTTACAGCCAGCTGGGACCCGGCAGCAAGAGTCATATTGCTGGCGTAGGCTGCACGCAAACAAACCGGCTTTCGGTCACATGCGATCGGACGCCGGTTTGTTTGCCGCGCTTAAAATATGCAGCTCATTTGCCTTTTCTGGATGCGGCCCAGAAGGCGAGTATAATAAGGGGGATAAGGATGTACCAAGGGATCGTAATCGTGCCTCCAACGATAAAAGCCAGCGCCATTACAATAATGACGCCGAGAATAATGTACAGACAGCCTCTGCCGAATGTTTCCATCATCAATCGCCTCCTAAATCCCTCTCTGCAAGCAGCTACTTCCTGAAAGTATATTCGATTATAACGTTTTTATGGGTTATAGGGTTGCAAAAATTAAATGGACAGGGGCCGTGAAAACGGCAAAAAAAATGGCCCACATCGCTGTGGGCCGGTGTCCTAGACTATATATCAACAGTGGGGTTGATGTCTCTTATTTTAATAAGCGAACCTTAACTCCATATTAAAAATGTTTGACGGTTTGTTGAAGAGCCGCGAGTTCGACCTATCGCTATCCGCTATAACTTGCCTCGAAAGTAAAACGAATTGTGACAGGAACTTCCATGGATGCCTACTATTGCAGAGTTAATAATACAAGTGTGATGAGCTATGCGACAGCGCCTAACTATCGTCAGTCTAATAATTTCGCGAAGCAGGAGGCCACCGTAAAATGCAGGCTGCAAAAAAGGAAAATTTGAAAAATAGGCTTTCGATTTTTGCATTAGGGGGTGTGCATGAAATTGGGAAAAACATGTACGTGATTCAATATGACGAAGATATCGTCGTTATTGACTGCGGATCCAAATTTCCCGACGAAAGCTTGCCGGGGATCGATCTGATTATTCCTGACATCACCTATCTCAAGGAAAATAAAGATAAGGTTCGGGCCGTTATTTTCACCCATGGTCATGAAGATCATATTGGGGGTATACCTTATATACTGAAGCAAATAAATATTCCCATTTACGGTTCGCAGTTAACGCTCGGATTAATAAAAAAGAAATTAAAAGAAAACAATCTTCTCAGAAATACGGAGCTTCATGAAATCAACTCGGACTCCGTTATTGAATTAGGCGCGTTAAAGCTGGATTTTTTTAAAACGAATCACAGTATTCCCGATTGCCTCGGCGTCGTCTTCCATACACCTGAAGGCACAGTCGTACATACGGGCGATTTCAAGTTCGATTTAACGCCTGTTAATAAGGAGTATCCGGATATTCATAAAATGGCCAGCATAGGCGCTAACGGAGTGCTCGCCTTACTGTCTGAAAGCACAAATTCAGAACGGCCGGGCTTCACTCCCTCGGAAAGGCTTGTCGGCGAGCATATAGCGGAAGCATTCAAAAAAGCGAAGCATAAAGTATTTGTTTCAACTTTCGCATCGAATGTCCACCGTCTCCAGCATGTCATCGATGCGGCGCAGCAAACGAACCGGAAGCTGCTTTTGCTGGGACGAAGCATGGTGAATGTCGTATCCGTAGCGGAGGAGCTTGGCCATTTGAATATTCCGGAAGGGATGCTGGTCGAGGTGAAAGAAGCAAGTGAGATGCCCCGGGGCAGAATTGCCGTGCTCTGTACGGGCAGTCAAGGGGAGCCAATGGCTGCGCTTTCCCGTCTTGCCAGCTCGAGCTACCGTCAGGTGGAAATACAATCCGGCGATACCGTAATCTTTGCTTCTTCGCCAATACCCGGAAACGAGCGGAACGTTGCCCAAATCGTGGACAATTTATATCTTTTAGGCGCAAATGTCATTTATGGCTCAGGTACAGTGACAGGCATGCATGTATCCGGACATGCCAGTCAGGAAGAGCTTAAATTAATGTTAACGCTGATGAAGCCGAAGTATTTTATCCCTATACACGGCGAGTATCGTATGCTGTTTCAACATCGGTTATTAGCAGAAGCAGTCGGAGTGGAGAGAGACAATATATTTATTGTCAACAATGGCGATGTCGTTGATTTCAAAGATCAGGCCGCCGTCCAAAGCAGGAAAGTACCAGCAGGGAATACACTTGTAGACGGATGGGGGATAGGCGACGTCGGAAATGCCGTGTTACGGGACCGGAAACACCTTGCCGAGGATGGCATTCTCGTTGTGGTCGTTACATTAAGCAAAGAAGAAGGCAACTTATTGTCCGGGCCGGATATGATCAGCCGAGGATTCATATATGTTCGGGAATCAGAGGTTTTAATGGAGAAAATAAATGATTTGGTCATACGGGAAATTGAAGAATTGCAAAGCAGCGGTCATTTTATAAAATGGACGATTTTGAAGCACAAAATAAAAGAATCAGTTGGAAAGTATATTTACACCCAAACCAAAAGAAGACCGATGATTCTTCCTATTGTTATAGAAGTGTAATTTGGTATCTGGTTCCCGTATAGTTTTTTGAGGTT
>DATJKM010000163.1:0-5690 GCA_035491515.1 Candidatus Udaeobacter sp.
ATTAACAACAGCTTCAGCTTCTCAATAGCCCGCTTCTGTATACGGGAGACACTCATCTGCGATACGCCCAGCTGATCGGCAATATCCCGCTGGGATTGACCTTTATGATAGGCAAGCAGCAGCACCTTCTTCTCCTCTTCCTTCAATTGATCCAGCGCTTCCTCCAGGTCCAGACGATTATCAACGTTCTGATAATCATCCTTGTCCGAGCCTATGAGATCGCCAATAGTCGCTGCGCTTTCCCCTTCACTGGATAACGGTGTATCAAGCGATACGTAATGATAGGATTCCCGGCAGGACAGCACTTCGATCGTTTCCTCTACCGAGAGGCCGAGATGAACAGCGATCTCTTCCATTTTCGGCGAATATCCCAGCTTTACCGTCAGGTGGTCGATCGCCTGCTGAATGAGCAGGCCCTTCTCTTTGATTCGCCTCGGTACCTGGATATACCAAGACTTATCGCGCAAATAGTTTTTCAGATGGCCAATAATGCTTTTCATCGCATAACCCTCAAACGGAATTTCCCGTGAGCTGTCGTACTGCTTAAATAAGCGAAGCATGGAAAGCTGACCGACCTGATACAGATCCTCATAGAGATCGGGACGGCTTCGGGACATTTTAGCGGCTGCCATCTTCACGATCGGTTCAAAATGCTGCAACAATACCGTAGCGGTATCGTTGCAGTTCGTTTCCTGATATATTTTTATTTTTTCAATCGTTTCTTCTGGATCCAGGCAGGATGAATTTGCGTTCATGCCATCTCCTCTTTCCTACCAATAAGCTTGGTGAGAATCACCTCTGTACCTCTTTCCGAAAGTACTTCAACTTTATCCATTAGAGCATTCATCATAAATAGGCCAAGCCCGCCTGCAGTCACTTCGCTAAGCTCTTTATCGTGAAGAGAGACGGGCTTGCCCTTGGACGGCTCATATTGAAAGCTGGTTCCCTCGTCCTTTATCCGGATAGATATCTCTTCTTTCTCAAGCTCGAAAATGACGTCTACTAAACCTGGCTGCCCTTCGTTGTAAGCATGGAGCACAACGTTGGTGCAGGCTTCCGTTACCGCTACCTTCATATCTTCAATTTCCTCATAGGAGAAGCCTGCTTTATTCGCAATGCCAAATAATGTAAGCCTAACCATATCGATATACTCCGCCCGCGCCGGAATCGTTAAACGAATGAATGAGTTCATAGTCTCTTCTATCCTCTCTTGTATGTTCCTATTGTAACTCATATTTTTTTGACTTTATTCCAAATTCTTATGGTGGAAATAACGCCGTCATAGATCGTACTTAGCATCCCAGGTTCTCTTGCAGGCTTATTTCTCTCGCCTTTTATAGTGGCTACTACGCTTGCGGCTGATTCCTTGGCTGCTCCGGTAAACGAATGCAGGGCATGTCCAAGATCATTGACTGAGGCGAATAAAACGTCTAATGAGCTTAGCTTCGTTCGCACATCAAGCGTCATCGCATTCGTATGATGAACGGCCTCCTTCACCTCGACGCTAATTTGTGTAACCTCTTTTCGGAGCGAGCTTAACGTTTGCTGCATCTCAGCAAGCGCCCCCCGTAAAATTTTTAACGTCTGAATGATAGAGTACAAGAGAACCAGGAAAGCAATCGCTATAACAGCCATACTGATTTGCATGAGCAGTTCCATCGTTTTCATCACTTCCTTTTTTTCATAAGTTACCCGCTATCGCTTCATTTGAAACAGTGTATACTCGCTTTATAAATAGAAGGAACAAAATCGTCAGATGCGGCATTCATGCTATAATAGGGGAATCTATTGAACTCAACTTACGCTATAAAGGAGAGAACGATGCTGCAAAATATAGGCTTTAACATTCGTGCTAAAATTTTAATCGGCTACTTTCTCATCATTTGCTGCCTAGGCGCTTCAATTATTGTGGTCAGTCAAAGAATCACTTCGCTGCAAGAAGAGATGGATACGATCACCACCCGCGACATTGAAATTCATAATCTCATCTCGACTATCAGGTACAATGCGATAAGCATGGAGTCGAGTCAGCGCGGTTTTATTATTACAGGCAACGAGGCTTACTTGGAGCCTTATATCAAAGGCAAAGCGGAATGGCTGGCCAATTACAATATTTTGTATCAGTATCTGTCTAATGACCCTGATACACGCCAGGATCTTGAGGAAATAAAGCTGACTATCGAGAATTGGATCAACACGGCAGGCGAGCCGACCATTTCATTAAGAAAAGCAAACGAGACGGGGCTAATCATCGATTTCTTCAATGAGGACAAAGGAAAGCAGGATATCGACATGCTGCGCGAAAAATTCGAAAGCATGCGGGAAAAAGAGATTCAAATAACCAAAAACAAAATATTACAATTGGAAAATAGTAATAATATTTTGATCGTAAGCCTCTATTTGTTAGTGCTTCTCGTCTCAGTCGCAGCCTTTATGATCGTCTCCTTCGTTTCCGGATCTATCGCAAAAACGATCAAGCAGGTCGTCAAAACGATAACGGATATCGCGTCCTCCGGCGGGGATTTATCAACCCGCATCGAAGTGCGGACCCGTGATGAAATCAAGGACCTCGCGGAGGCAACGAACAAATTGCTTGATCATGTAAACGACCAAAATTGGATTCAAACGAAGGTCGCCGAGGTCGCGACCATGAATCAAGGCATCAATGATATGACAACGCTAGCGGAGTCCTTCCTGGGTAAGCTGGCTCCGATGCTTAACGCAGCTTATGGATTATTTTATATACGCCAAGGTGCCGGAGCGCAGCAGAAGCTTGTCAAAATTGCTTCCTATGCAGCCTATGGAGACGAGACAGGCAGCGCAAGCTTCCGTCTTGGCGAAGGCCTGATCGGTCAAGCCGCACTGGATAACCGTACGTTTCTATTGAATACGGCTCCTGACCATCCGATCAGCATTACGTCGGGACTTGGACAGCTGCCGCCAAAGAGCATCCTGATCGTACCAGTCGAATTTGAAGGCAATGTGGCCGCTGTCGTTGAATTTGCTTCCGTAGAGTCCTTTACCTCACAGCATTTGAAGCTGATGGAGCAAATCGAGAGCCACTTTGGCGTTGCGATCAACAATGTGGCCGGCCGCATGGAGGTCGAGAGGCTGCTAAGCGAATCGCAAGTATTAACGGAGGAGCTGCAGGCGCAAACCGAGGAGCTGCAAACTCAGTCGGAGGAGCTGCAGATGCAGCAAGAGGAAATGCGCATGACCACCGAACATCTGGAGGAGCAAAATCTGTTCGCTGAGCAGAAAACGAAGGAGCTGCAAAAAGCGAAGGAAGAGCTTGAGGCATATTCCGGGCAGCTAAAGAAAAGCTCGCAATATAAAACCAATTTCTTGGCTAATATGTCGCACGAGCTTCGCACACCGTTAAACAGCATTTTAATTCTCTCTCAGCTCCTTGCGGAGAATGAGAACAAAACGCTGAGTGCGGAAGAAGAAGGGTATGCTAAAGTCATTCATACATCCGGAAACGATTTGCTGGCGCTTATTGATGACATTCTTGATTTATCCAAAATCGAAGCCGGAAAGGTCATCTTGACGATGGATGAAGTGAATGTTTCCGAAATTCCAGAACATATGAAGCTGCTTTTTAACCCTGTGGCGGAGAAGAAAGGCATCTCATTCCATATTAAAATGGATGCTGGCGTCCCTCAGGTGCTGCATACAGATGGTCAGAGACTGCAGCAAATTTTGAAAAACTTATTATCCAATGCCTTTAAATTTACGGAGCAAGGCTCCGTCACGCTCACCGTTCAAAACGCTGACCCGCTCAGTGTAAAAAAACATATCCCTGCCCACACGGATAAAGCGGTATTAGCGATTTCAGTAACCGATACCGGCATAGGCATTCCATTAAACAAACAGCAGCTTATTTTCGAAGCCTTCCAGCAGGTGGACGGCGAAACGAACCGACAATACGGCGGAACGGGACTCGGCTTATCGATTTGCAATGAGTTTACGAGGCTGCTGGGCGGACGGATCGTGCTGGAAAGCACACCGCAGAAGGGCAGCCAATTTACGCTCTTCTTGCCAAGTCTGCCGAATATGGAAAGAGAGCAGCTCGTATCGGTTGACCAGGAAGTAGCAGCCGCCGCAGCGCCTTCGAGCGTACCGGCAGAACCCGGCGTTGCCGAACGGGCGGCTATCTCCTCTTCGGAATATGAAGATTCCGTATTTAAAGGGAAAAACGTTCTGCTTGTCGAGGACGACGCAAGAAACGTATACTCGCTTGTCAAAGCGCTTGAGAGCAAGGCGATTAACGTGACGGTCGCAAGCAATGGGAAACAATGCCTGGAAATCATAAAACAACAATCCGATTTCGATCTTGTGCTCATGGATATTATGATGCCGATTATGGATGGCTTTGAAACGATGGAAGCGATGCGTCAGGATACCGCTATGCAGGATACGCCGATTATTGCTCTTACGGCCAAAGCAATGCGGAGCGATCGCGAGAAATGTTTGGAAGCCGGCGCGTCTGATTATATTAGCAAGCCTCTTAATATGGATCAGCTCTTTTCACTTATGCGGGTATGGTTGACAAAGCAGGTGAACAATTGAGCAGTCAGTGGAATGAGGACGATGTGAATGATGACAAGGTAGCGCAGGACCAGCTGGAACACATTGAAATCAATTTGCTGCTGGACGGCATATACAACGTCTACGGCTTCGATTTCCGAAATTACTTGCGTTCATCGCTCCGCAGGCGGATTTATCACCGCATGAATCTCGAAGGCTTGCTGACGATTACCTCGCTTCTTGAGAAGGTACTGCATGAACCGGGGTTTATCGATCATTTGCTGAATGATTTTTCGATTAAAGTATCCGAGATGTTTCGCGATCCCTGCTTCTTCACTGCATTCCGCAAGGACGTTGTTCCTCTGCTGCGGCATCTTCCTGAAATTCGGATATGGCACGCAGGCTGCGCGACTGGTGAAGAGGTTTACTCCATGGCTATTTTGCTGCATGAAGAAGGCTTGCTGGATAAGGCTAAGCTTTACGCTACGGACATGAACGAGCATGTGATCGAGATCGCGAAGCAAGGCAGGTTTCCGCTCAAACGGATGCAGTCCTTCACGAAAAATTACATGCAGACGGGCGGTGACAAGGAGTTCTCTTCCTACTATACGACCGATCATGCGTATGCTCTATTCCATCCTTATTTCAAAGAAAGCATGGTGTTTGCGCAGCACAATTTGGCGACGGACCGATCGTTTAATGAATTCCACGTCATTTTATGCCGGAATGTCCTTATTTATTTTGACTCTGACCTGCAGAGCCGCGTGCATGATTTATTTTTTGAAAGCTTGGCTAACCACGGTTTCTTGGGACTGGGAAGCATGGAATCGTTACTCTCCACTCACAAGAATAAATACGAGGATTTCAATCCGCCGGAGCGTATTTTCCGCAAGGTGTGCAGCTAGTGGAAAAAGCAAAAGAGGAAATGACAATGGTGTCATTTCCTCTTTTGCTTCAGCAACTATCGGCCTACTGACCTGCTATTACATTCAAATATTTCGTCAGCACAACTTCCGTTCCACTCTCTGATGCGTTAACCTCAACCTCATCCATCAGCGCCTGCATCAAGTAAATGCCCAGACCGCCGACGCGGAGCCCGCTTACGTCTGCATCAGGCAGCGGAGCAGCCTCTTCCAGCGCATCCGGAACGAGAAACGCCG
>DATJKM010000164.1:0-77484 GCA_035491515.1 Candidatus Udaeobacter sp.
AAAACCTCATAAAGTAGTTATGATCGCCTGCGTTAACAAGCTGCTTCACTGGATCTTTGCCCTACTTAAACGGAAAGAAACCTTTCTCGATTTAAGTTAGTTGATAAATCGAAGTTTGGGCACGATAGGAAAAACCTTCCATCACGATAATGGAGGGTTGTTTGGCATACACAATTTTTAGTATAGCATCATTTTCACTCTTATTTATTGAAAAATGTTGACAAACTATTAGCTGGTTTAGCCAAACATACAGCGCAAGCGCCGCGCCACAGATGTTGAAAATGGAGTTTATTTTCATGGGAGCGTAATGAAGGGCTACCACATGGTTAACGATGAATCGAGAGCTCTGCAAACAAGGTGTACCAATGACACCTTTAGGATCAATCACTCTCCAGTGACCTCTTCTATCTTGAAGTATGTTTTCATGGTGCAAATCACCATGACAACTTCGGAAGTCGATTCAGAACCTGTATTTCTTGAATAAACTTTTCAGCTATTTCCATATAGCGAACCATTTTCTCGTTCATATTTTCTTTCCAGCGAATTCCATCATTTGGTTTGAAGAGCCGAAAGTAATACAAGAAGGCCTTGCTTTAACTACGTGAGTGCTTCCGGTCATGGCTGCCGGAACAGGCTACCACAGGACTTCTCATTGTAAAGGCACTCACCTTCCTCCACTTTCGTTCCGGCCCTCCGGGTACAATGAGCCTCGCGCCCTACGGTATCCAGCCATTGCGGCCATGCCCCTTCCGCTCCCACTCCGTTAAATCAACGCAAAAAAAGCCCCTCACTTCAGTGAAAGACTTTAAAGATCATGGTCATTTCTCTTTTTTTAGGATGATTGTTATCTGGAATGAAAAATAAAGTCGCTGCCCACTATTCAGCTATCGATTTCCGAGGGAGCGTAATAACATTTCAAAAAAATTTCTCAATACTGGTACTGAAACCAATAATATGAAATAAGCCCCAATGACGATTAAAGAAAATCTTAATGTTATAAGGATGATATTTTGTATTTTACTCGGAACAATGTATTGAATGATGTATTTCCACGCTCTCCAAGTTCCAGATGGATGAATACCTTCAACGAGAAAAAATAACCCCAAAAAGAAAAAGAAGATCATCCCCCAGACGAGGCTAGGGGTTCTAAACATAATGATTAACGAAATAACAGGAATTAGGAAACTGCCAATTCGAACAAAAGGTACGTTCCCCACTAATTTTTCAAGTTTTTTCGGTATTCCTCGAATCATGAAATCCCCTGCTTCTCGTTGGTCTTTATTATTAGTATTGCAAAATAAATAACAATTAGACTGAATATTAGCTTCCCTAATCATATTAAACTACCGAAGGGAGTTCAGCGCCGCCATGTGAGTCTTTATTATTTAGTCTTCATTTTCATCGAGCATTTAACGACCCCGATCATTCCGTTTTTTTGGTGATGACGGTTCATGACAGCTCCTTTCACTGAATGGAGGAAAGACTTTCAAGAGCTTCCCTTCTTTCCTGCGTGCTCGACTTTGTATAAACTCGCGTATACTGAATATTCGCATGGCCTAAAATATCGGCAACTCTTTGAAGTGGATACAATTAGCGTTTAAGCTAGTGAAATACGTCTGCTTCGTCGTATATAACACAATATTCATTGAATTACATTACCGTATTTAAATTTAAAATGCATCTACCCTCTTAACTACGTTTTGTTAGCGGAACCCTAGAATCCGCGACCAACCAGTCTACCGGGGCTATTCCAAATCAGACAGCCTCCTTTTAAATGTTGAACCGTCAAAACAGTCAATACCGGTATGCCCATTTCTTTAGAAATTCCCTCTATGTCTCTTCTTACATCAGTCAATGACGAAATGCGTAACAATTCTACGTAATGATCATGATCAGGGCCATAAGTAACGTATAACTGATTATGAATAACAACTATTCCAATGTAGCATTTGTTTTTCATGATGGAACACTTCCTCAAATTTCGATTACGAATATTTTTCAGGTTTCCATTTCATCTCCTGGATCTGGCGGAGCGGATTTCCCAGCTTGTCTCTTCACCTATTCGGAGCTCGATCTTTCCTGCTTTACGGGGGTGCTCCATAGGACTCACCTTCCTAGTTACTCTTTTTTCGGGCTTTACTTTGGCTGCTGAAGTGACCAAAGTTATGTATCGAATTTTTTTCCTGATTTTAGTATAGTCATGTACCGAAGAACAATCATTTGCGTGAAATTTCAATACATAACTTATCTTATGTATTGAAAAAACCAGCCCCCTCAAAGGACTGGTTCGCCGCTGCCATCATTGAACTATAGTTCCCCGTTAGTTTAATCAACTAATTGATTCTTAAAATTAATTTTGGTCCTTCATCTTGATTCCTACCGTAGACATAGAGAATTAGGACATAGAGAATTAATACATTTTTTATTTCGAATGCTTCGTGTTCAATAAAATCAACTGATCTATCGTAAAAGTCCTATCACTGCATAAACAATAGGTGTCTTTTGCGTTACCCTTGTGAATTACTTAAAAACGCCCTGTTTCTTTTCCCCAAGAAGGCTCGTTCGGTCTCCGGTTATCGACAATTTTATCGATGGTGCCAGCATACCGCCGAAATGTTCAATTTGATATTCCGTCGATTGTTCGCCTATTTCCTGAATGTCTTTCCCGTCGACATCGACATAATCCACATAACTGATCACCGTACCGTTGGACATGACCATCCAGGAGTAGCTTTGGTACGGATTGTCATCCGGATTGGCGATGACAAGCCCGGTGCCATTTAGCGGTTTATATTCCGCGGTCAAAGATTCCGACACAAAGCCGTACAATCCTTCCGGCGCGTCTATACCTTCCGCAAACTTATTGTGATGTGTTTTGGTGAACAGATAGTATTGATTACCCTTAACCACTACGTTCGGACGTTCCAGCTCTTCATTAACGCAATTCGCTTCCAGCAGCGGAGGAAGTGCTTCGAATTCGGTCAAATCGTCATTGACGGCTTTGGCGATTCCGATGCTTCCGTTGTAGGATTTTGCCTCTGGAGGCATGGTTCGCATAAATTCCGCGGTTCCTGCATGTTCCGGTCGGCAAGCGCGTTCCTCCAACGTCCCGCTGGTGTTCGCGCTGAACAACAGATACTCTTCGCCGGTTTTCGGATTCAGGAAGTAGGAAGGATCACGGAATGCGTATGAGAACTCGCCATTTCCGGCCTGCTCCTCGGTCTGATAATAGGTCCCATCGGCTTCGAGAATGACTTTGTGGTTCGACCAGTTGGCAAACGCAACGGATTTGTTGGTCACGATGTCGGCCGTAACAGTCGCTAGCTTTTGCCCGTATGAAAGCCGTTCTTCGCCTTTGCGACCGGTTGCGGTGTAAAACATGTGAACCCTTCCGTTTTTGTCTATAACGAAAGAGCCCGCCCACTGCCGAGAGCCGAGCGCTTTTCCGTCTTCGAATACCAGCCCGCCGAGCTTCCAACTCTTTCCGTCTTTGGAATAGAAGTACCGGATTTCGGCCGAATCGTGGCGCTTGCCGGGAATTGTACCTTTAGGCACGGAAAGCGCAAAAATGATTTTATAACCGTTTACCACCGCCGGATGTCCGTTCTTATCCTGCAGCGGCCAAGTATCCCAAATTATAAACTCCGAAGTGATTTCCTCAAGTTCGTCCTTATCGATCTTGGGCGCCGTATTGCTGCCGTCCATTCGTATTTGGCTTGCCGCTTCTCGCGTCCAGTCCGTCGTCACCGACGTTCCTTGCGCATATAAGTCCGAACCGATGACTGGCGTTAAAACGACGGAACAAGAAATAGTGACGGCAAACAGTAATTTTACGGTCTTTTTTACATTCCAATTCATAGATCTATCCCCTTCTTTTTTTCTTCTTTTTGTTGCAATGAATAGCCGAAACCAATATTCCTCCATTCACTCTCCCCCCTTTTCCTCACGAAAAAAAGACCCAAAATGAGCAAGAATGAGCAGTACCATAAATATGGCCACTCTCGCATCATTTCGGGTCTTGCCTGAGAATTCAGTCACAATCCCACTTGTATAGTTTATACAAGTACATTCTATGCCGAAGAAACCGGTTAATCAATAGGATAAAAGTAACATGCCGGACAGTTCCTCCATTCGGGATCTTAGTAAGTCCGCGCTGCTGCTTCTTCATTAAATGTCATGTTTAACAGATGAGGATAGTTGTTTGCATAGCCGCTTTTTGTCTACCTTATCTACAGCAGTCCGAGGAAATTGATCTAGAATGAAAAGATGAGTTGGCCATTTGTGCCGCGCGAGACTCGGTTCGCAAAACGCCTGCAGCTGTGCCAAGTCCAAGCTACCTCTGTCCCGAAGAACTACGCAAGCGACGAGCGCCTCACCTTCGCCGGAAAGTGAGAGTCCGATGACGACTGCATCATCAACCATTTCATGAGATGCAATCACCTGCTCCACTTCAGCACAGTACACATTGGAACCGCCTACAATAACCATATCTTTCAGGCGATCCAATACATAAAGGTAGCCATCAGCATCTAGGCAACCGACGTCTCCTGTGCGGATCCAGCCATCGAACATCGCTTCTTTAGTCTCTTCCGGTTGGCGCCAATACCCTATCATAGTCTGCGCACCACGAACAACTATTTCACCGGACTCGTTTACATCCGCCTCCCGGTCATCCTCTACGATGATCCGAACTTGAAATGCCTGTTCCCCCTGGGCAGCTAGATCAGCTGGACGACCTACTGATCGAAGACGAATCGGATCGTCTAGATGATGTTTGGGAAATGATCGGCTGATAGACATTCCGCATTCCGCTTGCGAATAGTTGTTGACGATTATTGCGGCTGGGAATTGCGCAATCGCGTCCTGCAAGGTTTTTGGTGAAATGATAGACCCACCACAACCGATCACTTTCAAGCTTTGCATATCTTTACCGGTTGCGGATACCTCGCGGATAAGGTCGCGAAGCAGTTGGCCGACCGTACTGAGATGCGTAATCCGGTCGCGTTCCACGGCTTCCATTATGCTGCACACATTTGCCGGATAATCATCCAAAAAGACCAAACATCCTCCAGCAGCCATGGTCGCCCACAACTGGAATTGTCCGACAAGATGCGAAATGTTAAGCACCAGCACACGACGTTCAATATCATAACCAAAACCAGCGGAGGGAGTAAACTGATTCCAGGCTGCCATGCCGCGATGCGAATGCATTACGCCTTTGGGTCTGCCTGTTGTTCCGCCTGTGTAGATCAGAACGGCTGTTTCATCTACATTTCGCTTGCAACCTTCATCTGGAGATGAATCAAGATCCTTCTGTATTAAAGAACTCAGCATAGGAGAAGTGGAACCTACTTCAGTGGAGAACAGTTTCGGAGGATTCGAGAGAAGTTGTACCGTGGAGTTAGCTGAATCGGCGTGACGATTGTCATGGATGAGGATTTTTGGTTCCGCATCCTCAAGAATGGCTGCAATTTCAGGTACAGCTAGCAAAGGGGACACCGTGAGCGGGATGGCACCGATCCCAACCGAGGCATAGAGAGCTACAACAAGTTGGGGATCAGGATCACCGAGAAGAGCAATTCGGTCATCAGGACGGAGACCCTCGGCATACAGGGCATTACTGAGTTGTTCAGCATGACGATGAAGTTCCCCATAATTCATAATCTGACCGTGACGTAAAAGCGCTGGCGCCGCTGGGTACAACCTTGCTGCCAATGGCAAGCGTTCAGATAGTAGCATGATATCGCCTCCGATATTTAATTTTTCAGGTATGAAAACTAGGAATAAGAAGATTATACCTCAAATATGGGAGTTTCTTGGAATCAGGTTTTCCAATCAAATCCATCAGTTCTCCTGATAAGTCCGCTCTTCTACCAAGAAATCGGTTACCGCCTATGATGTTGAGCTAAGCTGCCAGTTAGCTCAACGAGGCCGCCGTTTTATGCCGACAGCCTCGTCCTGGTGATTGTTAAGCTATAGTATCCGTTAGCGCAATATATGTGTTGAAGTAACTATTTTTCTGTTAGAATTTTATTGATACTTGCTAATTGAATACAAATACACAATACCTCGATTGATTTCCCGAGTTCTTTCAAAGATGGAAAAGTAGGTGCTATGCGTATATTACGGTCACGCGGGTCTTTCCCGTAAGGAAAAGTTGCTCCGGCCGCTGTCAATGTAACACCGGCTTCAGAAGCCATTTTTACAACTAGCTTGGCACAACCGTCCAATGTATTCAGACTAATGAAATATCCTCCGTTTGGTTTATTCCAAGTTGCAATATTCTTTCCGCCCAGCTCTGACTCTAGTTTATTTAGTACCATCTCAAATTTCGGTTTAATAATCGCTGCATGTTTTTCCATGTGTCTTCTTAAATTATCGATATCTTTCAGAAACCGGACATGCCTTAGTTGGTTAATCTTATCGGGACCAATTGTCTGGACAGCAATCTGTTTCCTGATATAATTTAAGTTTTCTACGCTTGCTGCCACGGCAGCAACACCGGCTCCTGGAAAAGTAACCTTGGAAGTAGAACAAAAGATAAAAACACGGTCAGGATTTTCAGCCTCTTTACATGCACTTAGGATATTATTCAAATCATCGGGTTTTTCAGATAAATGATGTACAGTGTAAGCATCATCCCAGAAAATTCTAAAATCTCTTGCCTTCGTGTTCATATTGGCAAGTCGATCAACAGTCCGATCCGAATAAGTGATTCCATCAGGATTGCTGTATTTTGGAACGCACCATATTCCTTTAATCGTATCATCTTGACTAACAAGTTTTTCAACTGTATCCATATCCGGTCCATCATTAAGCATATCCACTGTGATCATCTTAATATTTAATAGTTCACATATAGCAAAATGTCTGTCGTAACCTGGACTTGGGCATAAAAATTTAACAGTCGAATGTTTTCCCCATGGCAGCTCGCTGCCATAAACACCGTGAAGCATCGCTCTGCTTAGAGTATCATGCATCAGAGTAAGACTTGAGTTTCCCCCGATTATGATCTCTTTTGAACTAACTCCAAGTATCTGTGAAAAAAGCTCTTTAGCCTCGGGTATCCCATCAACACCGCCATAATTAAGACAATCCGATCCGTCAAACGCCTTTAAGCTGTCACTGGATGTGACGATATCAAGAATGTCTTTGGAAAGTTCAAGCTGTTCCGGACACGGTTTTCCTCTTGACATATCCAAGTTCATTGTCTGATTCTTATACTCAGCATATCTTTCTTTAAGAGACACATTATGTTCGTTTAGTTCTGATATATTCATGTTGAAAAAATCAGTACTATTTCCCATGCACCAGCTCTCCCGTCAGAGAAAATATTATTGACATTGATTGCGTTAATCAGCCCGTTAGAGCTTAACTACAGCTAATTATAATGGGAGTATTAATATAGATAAAATTAATATTCGTGATATCAGATATAAATGAAATTAATGTATGGATGGCATGCGAGTGTTTTCATAAGTACCGAAAAAAAATTTACAGCTACCATCAACTAGATGATGATAGTTACTTCCGTTACTATCCTGCCAGTTCGTAACGAGGCTGCCGGTCGTTTTCGCGGAAGCCTCTTGGTGTGGGTTTTGGAACTATCGTACCCGTTAGCTTAATGAACCATCCGATTTTCTTATCATAAAAGCTATTAGTTTGTCAGTTTTCTTTACTCGTTCACAATCGGCGCAACCATGCGGTCGATGTACTGGTGGAATGCCTCATATTTCCGTTTAACATCTCTAATTTTTTCATCGATTGGATCGGCTTCCAGAAAACCTGATGGGAAGGGGAAAATATACTTTGAATATTGAGCCCGAAGCGTTGGGTTCTTCTCCGTAATGGCGACGAGTTTCATGACTCGCTTCTCCGTGAATTTCGTTTCGCCCTGATACATTTTTTCTACTTGGATGAGGACTTCCGGTAGTGTTTGAGGCGGGTTGTCGTCGAGGTCGGAGAGATCATCCTCACCGGCAAGCCATTCCTTAACCGCGGCTCCCTTGCGCTTTTCTGTAAGGAGATCCCGAACACCGACACCGACGACTTCATTAATCTCTCGCAGGAGTGTTTCGTCCGGTACCGGAATTGGCGTCTCCTTGGCTGCCTCTGGCTTTTTCGGCCCGTCATTGGATGAAGGCGTAGCGATCTGTGTGAACCCCAGCCTCGATGCTTCATTGAATGTGATGGCAGCTCCTACGATTATGGCTGTAATGCTGATGAACGCGATAGCTTTTGTCTTGAGCTTCACGCGAACCCTCCTTTTAACTCTCCTTCACCTGCTCACTTCTGCAAGAGGAACAGCAACTTTCTTACAACTCTTCTTATACTAAACGCTTATCAATATGATTTGTTGTATTAGACTGCCCGTTAGCTGAATAAGGCTGCCGATGCATGCTGATATGCTCCCCAAATAGTAGACAGGTGAAATAATAAAACCTGCTGCTATGAGGGGAGCATATCATTTCATCCGGCAGCCTCGTCCTTTTGTTTCAACTATAGTACCCGTTAGTTGAGCAGCGTGGTGATGTTGTTAAATTTAACGAATAAAACTAATCAAGACTGCTACCGCACCCATTAACACTAAAATTGAAAATACAAAGTAACCGAAGATCTTTAGAGTACGCGGCATTGAATTTAAATCTATTTTTTTCATTGGTCCTCCACCCTCAATACTTTGAATAGAGCGAAGGTTCTCATCGACATAATTATCGTTACTGTACAAATGTTCCTTTTCGGGCTGGGTTTCATGGATGTTGTTTGTGCTCATTCCAATTCCCCTCTCAATTCGGTTTATATGGAATATTCTACCACGCTTATGAAACTCATGTAACCCATCAATCACCACGCTAACCTGCCAATTAGCTTAACGACACTTTCAGTACATAATATCTTATGTATCGAAAAAACCAGCCCCCTTAAACGGACTGGTTTACGCTTCGTTCATTCCACTATCGTACCCATTAGCTGAATAATCAGTTGAGAAGAAGATCCGCGCTAGTCTATATGCCTTCATTGATGCATCGATCTCTAGTCGCCAGTGGTTGTAATGCATGATGTTTCTGGAGTGTATTCGTAAATAAAGACTTTTTAAACCTAATTATTTAAGGAACTCGTCGACTTTGGCTCTCATTGAGGTTATTGTCGTTTTTTTATATTGGAGTCCTAATCGGAGAACTTTTATTTTTTGAGACCGAGATAAGTTATTGAAACGTGGATCTTGTTTGAGAAATCTTTTTATAATAGACCAACTGCTTCCAACTAACCGTTCAGGTTTAACATAGGGAACATTATCAGGCAGTTTTTGCTTCCGGAAGTGGTGAATAAGCGAAGATAGCTTAGTGGAAACCTTGCTTTCATCCACCAGACATGCTACGGTATTTTTCTTAGTATGCTTTTTGAGGAAATCAAAATGATTGTGCCCGCTTATTACAATATAACCACCTTCTGCTTTGCTCTTACGAACAATGAGAATGTTCATGCAATCCTGGGCTGTTTTACGCAATTCCTTGATCCGTTGAGTAATTGTGATGGACATGCTGCCGGGTTTAATTTTGTTCAGAGGTAAATACCTTACTGTATATCTCATAGGTAAATTCGCCCTCCTTTTTTAACATTTATGTAGTTTATGCTGATTCTTAGCTCTCGAACACTCTGGCTTATACGGTACCTATGCAGATGCAGACCAATTGTTATTTGCAAGAGGAAATACGGTGCTCGGCACAAATGCGTTTTATGACCGAGATACGTTTAATCCTGCCTATAAGCTGCCTTTCTCTGTTTCGCTCGGGCATATCAAACAAGACGGTGCAATTCTGCTCTATGCGGCAGAAAGCAAACCTTATGAGGATGATACGTACACCCTGTATAAATTCGATAACTTCAATACGATGAAAACGGCCATTCATAACCGGAGACATTGGCAGCGAAGCAAGTGATACAGGGCTACAAAGACGGAACCTTTAAGCCGCAAGGCTCCGTGACCCGTGCCGAGTTCGCTACGATGCTGGTGAAGGCTCTTCAAACGCCTTCCAACAAGGGAACGTATTTTAAAGATGTGAACAAGAACGCATGGTACTTCGGTGAAGTAGCCTCGAGTGCGCGGGCCGGACTGATTAAAGGCTATACGGACGGAATGTTCCGCCCGAATCAGATGATTACGCAGCAGGAAACGCTTGAAATTATCAATCAAGCGCTGCTGTATGGCGGCTATTAGCCGCCAAGCACAGGAACGCTGCTCAAGTTCGGCTTGCCAAGGGGCTATGATGCGTGGTCCGAGCAAGCGGTAGACCATTTGCTGCGAGAGGGAATCATCAAAGAGAATGACGAGTTCCCGATCAATGCGGATAAGAAGTCGACGTGGGCCGAATCCGCCGAACTGATTTATCGCTTGCTGTATGTGCTCAGAAAGGTATAAAAAATCGCCGTCTAAGTGCGCTATTATGCGTCTTAGCGGCGATTTTTTTAGCCTGCTCCGCCCCGGCGGCATACGACCGAGAAGAACAATACAAGACACTTGCTCTGGATTCATGGCAGGCGTTTGAAAGCACCCCATCGCAACTTTTACCGTAGAGATGACACTCATGCCGGGCATACATAGCAAAGCGCATGCCAATGTCGGCATGCGCTTCTAAGGCTGCGAAAGTTTCTTATTCTTCTTTAGCCGTTTTCACATATTTTTTGAAATTGTCTAAAATCGCCTGCCACCCGGCTTGTTGCATCTCGACGGTGTTGGTCTCTTCTGCTTCGAACGATGTGATGATTTTCGTGTCGTTGTCTTGGCGTATAAAAAGGATCTTCACTTTTCTACCGTCGGCGATCGTATAAGAGATGCTCTCGTTAATGCTCACCTCGTCGTATACTCCGCTGAAATCAAATCCAAAGCTGCCGTCTTTGGCTTCCATTCTCGAGAGAAATTTACCGCCGACTCTCAGATCATTCTCGGCGTATGGCGTGTGCCAGTCATCGGAAGCCTTATTCCATTGCGTGATATGCTTCGGATCTGTCCAATATTTCCACACGCTTTCGACGGGAGAATTAACGATCGTTTCCACTGTTATCGTTACCGGATTACCTGTTCCCATTACATAACCTCCTTGGTGGCTAAGATACACAATTTACCTACACCTATTTTAGCATAAAGCGGCAGCTAGATTTCTTTTCGATTGCTATTATACAAATCTACCCGTTAGTTGAACAAAGGTTGTCCATCTCTTCAGATGTTATCCCTTTTACCCAAGATTCAATCCGCCTTAATAATTCTGCCGTTGCTTCGAGTTTACTGATGTCGAAGTTGTGGCTGTTTAGCAGGCAGTCTGACATTAAAAACTTTACAGTAGCATTGGCGGGGTGATTTATAACTATCCTGCCATTTAGCTTACTAAACAGTAAGGAGCAGCTGCTGCGGCAACTGCTCCTCATTGTTAAATTAATGTTCTCATTTCGTTTAATCCCTTAGTCCCCCAGAACGGTCTGCTTTCTCATCTAGTTCTCAGATATTAATCTTCAAACCGCAAAGTAAAGATAAGTGCCCATTCGAGTCTGCTTAACGATTCCGGCGAGAAATCCGCAGTATGAATTTCATTGGTGCTCGTTGCTTGTATTCCCCATACATAAACAGATTCGCCAGCAATAAATGTACGCGGTTCATTATTATAGATTAATCCTCTTGTGGTCAACTGTTTATCCCATGGAATGGTAAAGGTAGCAAGTGTTGATCCGGAGTCTTGTATTATACCGACTTTAATCGTGTTAAATTCATCCTGTCCCTCGATGGAAACTGTTTCGATTGATATAATGACTTCGACTTCGTAACTCTCCCTAACGTCCGAACTGAAGAACAAATCGCCGATGGAGCCGGATGAAGCTGCTTTCTCTCCATTTTTCCATATATCGATATCCAATTTTGCATTTGGTTTCTTTCCTTCATAGCGTAATTTAAATGCTCCGGACATGGCGCCTAGGAAAGGCTGAAACTTTGCTCCGTCGCCCTTGAACACGTCAACAGGTGTCAGTGTTATTTCTGCGGGTCCTTTAACTTGTTCAAGCCCAGACGTTTCAGATTCAATTAATTGTGTACAGCCTGATGTCAACAACGCAAGCATACTTATGAACATAACTATGCCGAATATTTTAAACTTGCTGATCATCATTCTTCTTCCGCCCCTCTAGAATCCATCTGTAAATCCACACTTAACGTTATTAAATCATTTAATGTTGCGCTATCCGGCCAGTCGGCTTAATGAAGCATCGGCAGTCTAAGATTTTATTTTCTCAAGTAGAAGGGGCGCTAAAATATAACCGAGCCCTCCGGCAGCGGATGAAGTTAGTTTTATGCAAGCTTCACTTAGTTTCGTGTATGTAGCATTGGCCTGAGATCTCCTATAATCGGTTTATAAAATCAAACCTTAGGAGGGCATCGATTATATGAATCATTCACCGCTATTGCTGACAGACGAGCAAATGAGGAAGTTCGTTACGGAGGGCTTTCTCATCTTAAAAACGGATTTCCCTGAAGCGTTCCACCTCGCGATGACAGAGGAGCTTAAACGGGTTTATGACGAAGAAGGCAACCCCGGCAACAATCTGCTGCCGCGAATCCGCGAGATTCAGCAGGTATTCGACAGCCCCGTCATCACGGGCGCATTAACGAGTGTGCTGGGACCGAATTACATGCTTCATGCGCATCGGCACGGCCATTATAATGCGATGCCTGCTGCCGGCGGCTGGCATAAGGACAGCTACTTTGGCTACTCGCGTATGCGCAACCACCATCCATGGTGGGCGATGATCATGTATTTTCCGCAAAATACGCCGCTGGAACTTGGCCCGACAGGCATTATGCCCGGCACGCAAAATTACGAATCACGCACTTTCGTCTCCGATGAGACAGCCGGTGAAGCCTACGCCAGCGGTGCAGCAGGCACGTTCGCCCTCATTCATTACGATATTTGGCATCGTTCGACGCCGAATGTGCTCGGCAATGCCCGCTATATGCTGAAATTCGAATTTATGCGTACAGCAGCTCCAAACGGGCCCTCTTGGGATAACCAGGCCGCGGAGTGGAAAGAGCCTGCCAGCCTTGCGCTGCCAATTGCGAGACATGAAACATTATGGGAAGAAACGTGGAATTGGCTGTCAGGCAGCGTCGGCAGCATCGCGAATTCCCGGGCAGCGGATGCTGCGAGAATTAACGAGCTTTCAAGCGCATTAGAGGATAAGTTCGAGCCGAACGCGCTGAACGCGGCATATGAGCTTGCCAGGTATGGCAAGCAGGGCGTCGCTGCTTTGCTTGCCGGACTTCACCATGAGAGCGTGAACGTATCGCGCATTTCCGCTTACGGGCTCTCGGCCGCCGGTCTGGATGCCGTCGAAGGATTGACAGCCGCGCTTGAGCATGAACGCGAAGAAACTTTATACCATGCGATATTCGCACTCGGCGAGCTGTGTCACCATGCGGGTTCTGCGCTTCCAAGACTTGTCCGTTTGTTATCCCACCCTGCCCCATCCATACGCAGCGCTGTCGCAGAAGCGCTGGGGATGATTCAGGCAGACGCTGCTGTCGCGGCCGATGGTCTAATCGCATGCTTAGCCGATGAAGATGCTCAGGTCCGTTTTACGGCTGGCCTTTCACTATCAAAGCTCGGCTCCGCAGCTGCAGCAGCCGTTCCGGCTTTAACGGCAGCACTCGATGACGGGAACCGCTACGTACGGGCGCACGCGCTCGAAGCGCTCCGCTATATCGGCACGGAAGAAGCGAAGGATATTCTTATTAAGTCGCTGTTTAATGCGCGCTGGTGTACAACAACTACACCCGCGAATGCCTTCTATCCTTGATCCCTTAAGCGCAAACAAAGAACCGTCGGTTTAACAACCGCGGTTCTTTGTTTTTCTCATAAAAACGGAAAAAGGGATTGTAAGCACAAATTGGTGCTTACACACTACAAACGGAAGCTGCTCATTCGCTGTAAGCTCATATACGTGCTTACAGCGAGCCTTCGACCTTGTTCATACGCCGATTCCATGTTGTAAGCATTTATACGCTTGAAGAAAAACACTTCCCTATTTTAACGAAAGCTCCCGATACTCACTTGGCGACAGCGCCGCGTACTCCTTAAAGAGCCGCGAGAAATAAGTCGCATCCATGCCCAGTGATTCGGCCACTGCCGAAATGCTCATAGATGTGAAGGAGAGAAGCTGTCTCGCCTTGTCCATGCGCTTGCGGTTCACATATTGAATGGGCGAGAGCCCGGTCGTATTTTTGAACATGCGTATGAAATAATTGGGGTGAAAATGCACCAGCTGCGCCAGCGTGTCTACCGTAATATTTTCGGAAAGATGTTCCTCGATATAAGTCAGCACGACATTCATCTTCTCGAACGAGCTTGTCGCTGGCGTATTGATCGTAACCCGCTCGGTTTGCTTCAAAAACATCGCCATAATCTCGAGAAAGACAGCCTGGACATTCAGATCCGCCGTCCAATCCCCGCTCTTGTGATGATACATGAGACGCTCGAATTTATCCTTAAGCGCCGGATGATCGGATACCGTCAGCATGACAGGCATCTCAAGCACTTGAAACAGGTTGAAATTGCCCAGCTTCGCCGTGAAATGGCACCAATATTTGCCGAAAGTGTTCGAGTTGATCGTGCCGTAGGATTGGATCACATCCGCAGGCATCAAACATAGATCGCCTGCCTTCGGATAAAATGTACGGTTTCCAACCTTAATAAAGCCTTCGCCCTCTTGGATATAATAAAGCTTATTTACATCGGGCATGTAATCCTCGTCATTCCACGAAAGGGGTACCTTCGTATATTCAACTACGGCCACATGCAGCTGCAAGCCGGACAAATAGGACTTCCAAAATGTTCTCATGCCAGCGTCCACCGCTATTCCCGCCTTCCAAGCCTGCTGGTTTACCGTGACAAATAGCTTCGCAGCACGGACGTAAGCAAATCATGATCCTCTTGATCCGGCAATCCGGATACAGTGATCGTTCCGATCTGCCCTTCTCCCTCCACAATAAGCGGGAACGCCCCTCCCGCTCCTACATAATCCGCGATTGGAAGCCCATACTTCTCCTCCATCGTCGTTCCTTCGCTGCGCAGCCTGCAGGCTGTATGCCAAGAGCTAGTCCCAAAGTGATTCGCAACATTATTTTTGCGCCGGATCCAATTCTCGTTCTCTACAGTAGTACCTTCCATCGCATGCAAAAATAACCGCTGTCCCGCCCGCGTAATATCTACCGTTATGCGCTGGCCGTTCCGCCGCGCTTCCTCCACGATCGCTAAACCTAATTCCAAAGCGTTCTCATTCGTAAACGACTGAAACCGCAGCTCCTGTTCTTCCTGTTCCATCTGCTGCAAACGTTGATTGATGTTTAGCGTCATTTTTGCCTTAGCTCCCCTTTACCGCCCATAGTAAAAGATGCAACCGGCATCTTTATATCATCATCTTATCTCTTATCCTTTTACTTGCCAACAATCCCTGCTTGATTATGCTTGTTCATAAGGAGTGAGCAGGTAGCTTTGACCCGCCTTCACTGCGAAAGCACCATCCGTGCAAATAACGGAGCCTCCCCCGGCATTGGTTACGACAAGCGCCCCTTCATGAATAATCCGGCAAGTCCCGCTGTCAAAAGCAGTAATGCTGCAGGTCGTCCACTTTCCGCCGCTCCATGCGATGTCGACGATATAGCCGCCTCGAGCCCGCAAACCGGCAACGCTGCCGGCTTGCCAGCTTTGCGGCAGTGCCGGCAGCAGCGCAATCGAACCATTGTGGCTTTGCAGCAGCATTTCGGCAATGCCAGCCGTGCCGCCGAAGTTGCCGTCGATCTGAAAGGGCGGATGATCATCGAACAAGTTCGGATGCGTTGAGCGGGCGAGCAGCATTCTAACGAAACGATGCGCGGATTCCCCGTCCCCCAGACGGGCGAACTGATTGATGAGCCATGCGCAGCTCCAACCGGTATGTCCTCCTCCATGCTCCAGCCTGCGCTTTAGCGTCGTCTTGACCGCTTCCATGAGCTCCGGCGTCTGCCTAGTTATTTGTTCGCCTGGATGCAGGCCGTACAAATGCGACATATGTCGATGCCCGGGCTCGATCTCCCCGAAATCGTAATACCACTCCTGCAGCTGGCCATTGCGTCCGATCCGGTAAGGCGGAAGCTTCGCCAAGGCTGCCTCCAGCTCTTCCTTAAACGTATGATCCTCATCCAGCAGCAGGCATGCTTCTATGCAATGGGTGAACAGCTCGCGGATGATGCTGATGTCCATGGTGCTTGCCAATGATACGCTGCATGCCTCTCCGGATTCCGTAATAAATTTATTCTCAGGAGAGGTCGAGGGATTCGTCACCAAATACCCCTCCGGCCCGATTACCAGCCAATCCAAAAAAAACAAGGCGCTGCCTTTCATAAGCGGATATGCGCTATTTCTCAAAAAAGCTTTATCCGGTCTAAAGGAATAATGCTCCCACAGATGACGGGTAAGCCACGCTCCCCCAAGCGGCCAAAAAGCCCAGCTCGCATCCCCGCCGCTCGGCGTCGACGCCCGCCACAAATCGACGTTATGGTGAGCCGCCCAGCCGCGCGCCCCGTAATGAATCAGCGCCGTCCGCCTGCCGTTCTCGGCCAGCTCGGCGAGCATATCAAACAGCGGCTCATGACATTCGCCAAGCGCGCACACCTCGGCCGGCCAATAGTTCATTTGCACATTGATGTTCGACGTATAATTGCTGTTCCACGGCGGCTGCAGCCGATCGTTCCAAATGCCCTGCAAATTGGCAGGCTGCGTGCCCGGCCTTGAGCTGCCCATTAGCAAATAACGTCCGTATTGAAAATAAAGCGCCTCAAGCTGCGGATCCTCGCCGCCGCCGCGATAGGCTGCAAGCCGCTCATCCGTAGGAAGATACGCTGCCGCAGTTAAGCCCAAATCAAGCGTTACCCGCCCGAACAATGCAGAATGCTCCTTGATATGGCGCTCGCGAAGCTTCGCGCAGCCCAGCCCGATTGCGGCAGCCATCCGCCCGGTACAACGGGCGTTAGCCTTTTCTCCGCCTGCGGGAGCTGCATCATATCTCACAAAATCGGTAGCTGCCGACACCAGCAGCGTTACGCGGCTTGCTCCCGCAATACGCAAGCTCCCCTCGCCTGTCGCCGTAATTGTGCCGCCCTCTTGCTGCACCTGAACCTGCAGCTCGAATGACAGCCCTCTTCCCTTCTCGAACAGAATCGGATTCGGGTGATCGCCCCGGTAATTGTCAGCGACATGACTCGGACATTGTCCGATTAGCGTAAGCCTATCCGCGGCCGCATCCGCATGATAAGGCAGCAATGAATCTGCGGAAACTTGCAGCTGGAGCGCTTCTCCGCACGCTTCATAGGTGATGACCATCACATCGTCGGCTGTGCTGACGAAGGCTTCGCGCTTCACCGTCCCTGCACCATAGGCGTACACCGTCGAAGCAATTCCCGTCGTTAAATCAAGCTCCCGCTCATATTCGCCTCCCCTATTCGCTTCCAAGCCGTCAATATGCTCCACCCAGAGATTTCCGAGCGGCTGATAAGGCTCCGTATTCACGCCGAGCATTTTATCGTTGATAAGCCGCTCCGCATCCGTATATTTCCCTTCCATAATCAAATCCCGAACAGGCCGCAAATAGCGGAGCGCCTCATAATTATTCGTATCGCGCGGAAATCCGGCCCAGAGCGTGTCTTCGTTCAATTGAATTCGTTCCCTGCCGGTCTCTCCAAACACCATGCCTCCCAGCCGTCCGTTTCCAATCGGCAGCGCTTCCTCCCATTTTACCGCAGGCTTCGTATACCACAGCCGCCATGAACGCTGCAATTCCTCGATTTCCCTCATCCTTTATACCCTCGTCTCATCATCATTTTCGTTAGTACCCGCCTACCAAAAGGAAAGAGCGGACAAGTTCCCCCCGCCCGCTCCCCGCTTATTTAACTCCCTTTTTCTCCAAATCAGCCAAATGGCGCTCGTACATAACCTTCTCTACTTTGTCTGCGCCTACTTTATCCATGTCTTTCACAAAATCATTGTAAATATCGTCAAATTCCTTATCCGATCCGGCAAGCACGAGCATAGGAATCGTTTTATTCCACAGGTTTTTAATTTTGGCGTTAATGACGCCTTCCGGCGAGGAGCCTTCAGGCTCGATATTTTCTAGTCCGAGCGAGAAGCTGTCGAAATTGTATTTCTTCAGCTGTTCTTTTGCCGCGGCCTGCTCAGGCTGTTTCTCGTCAAAATCGCGCTTGTCGGCAGCATCCCAAAGCTTGCCGGAGCGCCACATGAGCGTGGAAGCCGAAAATCCGTATTTGCTGTACCATGCATTGTTATCGGTAAGCTCCAGATCCTTCACTTCTGCCTTTGCCTTCGGCAGTCCGTCTACCATGTCGTAAGTTTCGCCTTCCTTGCCGTAGCGGAAATCCAGCTGGCCTTCATCGGACCATGCATATTCAAGGAATTTGATGATCCGTTCCGGGTCTTTCGCCTTTTTCGTAATGAAGAAGCCCTGCCAGCCCATCAAGCGGCTTGCCGGATAACGCGGCTCCTGCCCGCCGATCTTAAGACCGTCCAGCACCACATACGTTTTGTCTTCGCCCAGCGTGCTTTCGATTTTCGGATTATACTGCGTGTACATGCCGTTCATAAACGCCGAAGTAACGATAAAGTTAGCGCCGTAAATTTTCTCGTCGTACTGCTCCTGCTTCGCGATCAGCTGCTGCGGATCGAATAAGCCGTCCTTCGCCAGCTTGTTCACGTAGCGGAATGCTTCGATATAGTTTTTGTCGCGCATTGGATAAAGCACGCGCTGCGTATCGTCTTTAATCCGGTTTTCCATATTCATCGGGGAGAACGAATTGATCAGATAATTCATCGACAAGCTGCCTTCAAAGCCCCACATCGATACGTCGAAGGATTCCATTCCAACCGGACTCAGCTCCGGATATTTCGCTTTTGCCTGCTTCAGGAAATCGACCAGTTGCTGCTCGGTTTCGATCTTCGGCTCGCCAAGCGCTTTATAGATATCCTTGCGCACGAACCATGGACGAATGCCCGTTATCGGAACGCCGTTCGTCAAGCGCTCCTCCGTTTCGTAGTTGTTAGGCAAATACCAAAGCTTGCCGTTAACGGAATGATATTTTACAATTTCCGGATCGATCAAATCCCACATCTTCGGCGCATATTTATCGATAAGCTCATCCAAGGAATAGAGCATGCCGTTATTAATCAATTTCGTTACCTGCGGATGGTTCCAGTCCAGCATGAGCGTATCCGGCAAATCATTCGAAGCGATCATCGTATTCAGAAAGTCATTATCATTGCCGGTAGCAAGGAAACGATCGATCGTCACGCCCGTTTTATCTGTAATTTGCTTCATATTGAGCTGATCTTTCCACAAATAATTGGATGCCCACGTACCGTAAAAGTATTGCCGGAACGTAAATGGCGAAGTATCCTGCTTCCACTCCAGCTCATTCGGATCGGCGGGAGCCTTTGTCGTATTATCGGCTGCTCCTGTCTCTGTTTTTTCGCCGCCCGAATTTGTCTTTGCTTCGTTATTGGCGCTGCAGCCGGTCATCGCCAAGGCAAGCACCAGAATGAATGCCAGCGCTGCCGTAAGCTTCTTGTTTATCTTGTACATGATGAATGAATCCTCCCTTTTCGTATTGCTTCTATATATCGGGCAGTGTGCCCGTTGAAGCCGTTCATTAGCCTTTGACCGAGCCGATCATAATCCCTTTGACAAAATATTTTTGCAGGAACGGATACGAGAATACGATCGGCAGCGTTGTAATGACCATCGTTGCCAGCTTCACGGATTCGGCCGTAACGGCTTTCATTCCGAGATTGCTTGCCATCAGGCTGACATTGCTGTTGGAGCTGATAATTTGCATCAGAATTTGCTGAAGCGTCCGCAGATGCTCGCCGCCGTAAAGCATGGCATCGAACCATGAGTTCCAATGGAACACGGCGTTATATAACGCAATCGTGGCAAGCACGGGCTTCGATACCGGCAAAATAAGCCTCCAAAAAATCGTCAGCTCGTTGGCGCCGTCCACCTTGGCCGATTCCTCCATCTCCTTCGGAATGCCCCGGAAGAAGGTAAGCATAATTAAAGCGTTAAACACGCTGAACAGGTTGGGCAAAATATAAGCCATAAAGCTGCCCTTCAAGTGCAGATACTGCGCGATCAGCAAATATTGCGGAATAAGGCCGCCGCTGAAATACATCGTAATAATCGCCAATATAAGAAACAGCTTTCTTCCGAGCAGCTCCGGCTTGGATACGCCATACGAGAAGGCCGCGGTAAACAGGACGGCAGTCGCCGTTCCGATAATGGTCCTAAGAACCGTGACGGCGAACGCGCCGGTCAAGCTCTCGTCCTGCAGCACCATTTTGTAATTTTCAAAGGAAATGACGCGGGGCCAGAACGTTATGCCTCCCCGTGCCGCATCGGCAGGATCGTTTAATGATGTAATCAATATGTTATAGAACGGATATAAGGTAACGAAGGCGAGCAGCAGGAGCAGCACAACATTGACCGCGTCAAACAGCTTCTCTCCTGTGGTCCGGTGTACAGCGTTCATGGGCAAACCTCCTTAGGCGCAAGAATATCGGCTTTATGCGTTCTCATCATTTTAGAATAGACTCTCGTTCGTTATTTTGCGTGACGAGTAGTTCGCGCCCAGCATAAGCAGGAACGCAACGACTGATTGGAATAAGCCTACCGCTGTACCGTATGAGAACCGCCCGAGCACGAGGCCCATCTCGTAAGAGTAAATAGACAGCACGTTGGCCTGATCCTGCGTCATCGAGTTTTTCATCAGAAACAGCTGATCAAAGTTGGCATTCATTAAGCCGCCCACATTGAGGATAAGCAAAATGACGACGGTCGGCTTAATGGCCGGAAGGGTCACATGCCATATTTTGCGAAAGCGTCCCGCCCCGTCGACCGTTGCGGCCTCGTAGAGCTGCGGGTCAATGCTTGCAATCGCTGCCAAAAAGATGATGGAGTTCCAGCCGATGTTCTTCCACACTTCGGAGATGACAACCAGCGTCGTGAACGTCTTCGGGTCGCCCATGAGCAGCTGGTCCGAAGAGATGAAGCCGAGCCATTGCAGCAATCCGCTCAGCGCCCCCGTTCTCGGATCAAGCAGCGTATACATGAAGCCTACGACGAACACCCATGAAATAAAGTAAGGCAGATACGATAACGATTGAACCACTTTCTTGAGGCGCTGCGCTCTCAGCTCATTAAGCATAATGGCTAGCAGGATCGGTGCCGGAAAGCCGAACAACAGCTTCAGCAAGCTGATCTTGAGCGTATTAAGGACCGAATCCATAAAGCTCGGATCGATGAACAATTCCTTGAAATTGTCCAGTCCTACCCATGGGCTGAATGTAAAGCCCTGCACCGGGTTGTATTCCTCGAATGCAATAATAATGCCGTACATCGGCACGTAATGGAATATGATCAGCCAAACGACCGCAGGCAGCGTCAGTATCATCAAATAGCGCTGCGCCCAGAATCGCTTGCCAATATGAATGCGTCCCGATTCTCTGGTTGCCCTGGCCTTTACCGCCAAGCTCAAGTCTTCCATCTGTCCACCCCTTCTCTCGATGTTGTCTCTTATTTACATTGTAGAAGATGGGCGCGGGGGGGAGATATATCAAAAAATGTGGTTTGTTTTAATTATCAACGCAATATTGCAGCGCAATCATTCTTATATAAAAAAAGGCGGCTGCCCCCTTAATGAGGCAGCCGCCAAACCTAACGGGCAGCGTTATTTCCGGTGAAGCATTTCCTGATATTCGCCCGGCGAAACGCCAAATGCGTTTTTAAAAACGGTGCAGAAGTAAGAGGTGCTTGGTATGCCAATCTCCTTCGCGACCCGCGCTACCTTATACTGCGGAATCGCCAGCAGCTCCTTCGACTTATCAAGCCTGACCTGAGCCAGCTGATCATGTACGGACCTTCCGGTCGTTTTCTTATACAGAGAGCCTAAGTAGTTTGGCGACAAAAACACCTCATCCGCAATCGATTTCAAGCTAATATCGGGCGACATGTACTTTTGCTCGATCAGCTTGTTCACTTGACGGATGACATACTCCTCCTTCCCGCCTCGCTTCTCCCGCAGCACTGTAATCGTATCCGCTATGCTTTTCAGCGTATAGGCTCTAACCGCCGCTAAAGTCGGCAGCGCATCCAATTGCTCCCCCGGGTCAATCCCGCTATCACCGGTTTGGCGCGCGCCTGCGAGAACGGATAGCTCGAAAAGCAGACCGCTGACGTAATGCCGGACGTAGTCCCCGTCGGCGCCTCTGCGCGCTTGCAGGTCATCGAACATTTCCTTCGCGCTTGCAAGCGCCTGCTCCTCCTCCAGCGCATGCACGCCATATACGACAGCTTTGGCCTGCTGACCGCTCTTGTACAGAAAATCCGCCGCCTCATTCAGAAAAATCGACCGTTCGCGTTCGACCTTATCTTGCGAGATAGCGCCGCTCTCTCCCCAGAATGCAGCGTAAGCCAAACTGTTCTCCGCTTGCTTGACCGATTCTGCCACCTTGATCAGCCCATCTGCGCGAGAGCCGGCGGCTATCGTTAATTTGTCAGGCCATATTAGGCTTCCGCCGCCGGTAATGCGCTCCGCCAGCTTGGCAGCATACTCGTCAGGGTGCACTGCCGGCGCCGGGATGACGACAATCCATTCGCATTCCCGCTTTTCCGAATAGCTTATTATGCTTGGTCCTGTGAAGAGACTGCCCAGCCGCTCCCCAAAGTGGCCCTGCCTTTGAACCGCAATAGCAAAAACGGCGAACGGCTCCGTCTCGGACATGAAGCCCTCCGTTTTCGCAAGCTCCTTCGCATATTTCGGCTCCAGCGATCCAAACAGCAAATCTTGGATCCATTTCGCCTTCATAAGCCGGCGATGCTCCTCCACCTCAGCCTTCAGCTCTTCCCGCTCCTGCTTGAAACTTGTATCCTGCTCGCATTCGTTCAGCACCCTGCCCATCGCTTCGAGCAGCTTTTGCTCGCTAACCGGCTTTAGCACATAATGGCTTGCTTTAAGATCAATCGCTTTGCGCGCGTATTCAAAATCGCCGTATCCCGTTAATATAATGATCCGCACATGCGGCTTAAGTTCTTTGATTTTGCGGGACATCTCGAGGCCGTCCATGCCCGGCATCCGAATATCCGTAATGACGATATCTGGATTCAGCTCCATCGTCTGCTCCAGTCCATCGATACCATCGCGGGCCGTTCCTGCAATTTCAATGCCCATCGCATTCCAATCGAGAAAATCGACCAGCCCTTCCCGCTCCCAACGCTCGTCCTCCACTATAAGCAATTTATACATGGGATCACGCTCTTTCCTTGGCAAAAATAATCATAACCGACGTTCCGATGCCCGGCGCACTATGAATGCGGAAGGCATGCCTCTTGCCGTAATACGAATTGAGCCGTTCCGTTATGTTTTTCACTGCGTAGCCGCTGCCGCTGCCGCCCGTACGCTCGATATTTCCGGCGAGCAGCGCCGCGAGCCGCTCCTTCGGCATGCCAACCCCGTCATCGATCACCTTAAAGCACAGCATGTCATCCGCTTCAATCGAGGCCTTGATGACAAGCGTGCCGCGGTCCCGCTTCGGCTCGATTCCGTGATTGAGCGCATTTTCGACGATCGGCTGAAGAATGTTTTTCACGACGCAATATTCATAGACGCGCTCGTCAATGTCGTATACGACGTCAAACAGCTCCTCAAACCGGAATTTCTGTATAGCCAGATAGGCCTTCACCATCTCAAGCTCGTCCTTGATCAGAATTTCGCGTCTGCCCTTGTTCAGCACCAATCTGTAGAACTGGGCAAGCGCATCTGAAAGATGTACGATTTCCGCTGACTTCGCTTTACGCGCCACCCACGAAATCGTGGCGAGCGTGTTATAAAGGAAATGCGGGTTCACCTGGGATTCCAGCGCCTTTAATTCGGCCTCTCTCTCCATGAGCTGACTTTTGTACACCGTCTCAACCAATTCATGAATTCTGGCCGTCATCAGGTTAAAGCTGATTGCGATTTGTGAGAATTCATCGTTCGACTGTACCGGTACGGAAACCGTAAGCGAACCCTCCTTGACCCGCTTCATCGCCAGTACGATCATTTTCAGCCTGGACAGCAGCGCATTCGTAATGAAATAGACAATAAACCCGAGTACAACAAGCGCGATAAGCAGGATGATCGAAATCGAGAAAGCCGACTCCTTCACCTTCTCGTTCAATTCGCTTACAGGAAAAATACCGATCAAACGAAGCCCTAAACCAGTAACAGGTACGGAAATAACGACCGATTTGCGCCCGTCCACCTTGATAACCTGATTAAACGGAGTCGTCAGCGGGAGCGCCTCTAATCCGGCATAGGTTAATTTCTGCTTAAACAGTTCGCTTTTGTTGCTGGAAACGACTTGGTTTTGCTCATCGAGCATGAAGACATTATCCATTTGCCCCGTACTCTCCGAGCTCAAAATATCAAAGAAATCGCTTTCCGAAATTTCGATTTCCAGCAGACCCACCGTGTCAAAGTAGCGGATCGAATTTATTTTTTGGTAAAAGGAAAAAACGTCCTCGGGCTCGCCCCTTTTCGGGATGTTGAGCAAAAACTTTTCCGCATGAAGTCCCCGCCAGCCTGATATGTTCGAATTGTCCTTCGTTACCTCGCGTACCCATTGCTGCTGCTCGATCCGGTTGATTTGATAAAAGCTGTCGTAGACTTCCGGAATCGACGGGTTCGTCATATAAACGCGCAGCGAATGGACATTCGGATTTTGCCGCAGCACGTTTTCCACATAAGGAGTAATATTCGAGGTATAGTCGTCGTAAGCAAACGAATTACTGTTGAAATCGCTTCCCAAAAACGTTTGCAGCCGGATGTCGGACGTCAGCAGCTTAGAAATGTTTTGAATCATATTCATTTTGTTCAGCACGCTATTGCGCGTTTGCAGCAAATTTTGCTCCATCACCGTTTGCGCCTGCGAGACGGCCGAGCCCGACAGCTGCATATAAAGATAAATGCCGCATGCGGAGAGCGATACCGCCAGAATACAAAGGAATGTCGCTACGAATTTCCACGTTACGCTTAAATTGCGAAATAGCTTCGTCATCTTATGCATGAGCTGCAACCTTCTTCTGTCGGCTTAAACGGAGAAAACCGGCTGTCTGTCGATGCCGGTTCCATTCCGATAAATAATAAATCATATTAACTATTAAGGTCAATTATCCGCTAATTTACTGTCCAAAACCACTTTCAGCCACTGCCTTGCAATGAGCTCATGACCGGCAGCGGTCGGATGAACGCCGTCCCACAGCCAGTAGGAGGCTTTCGCGCGCCCGCAGGCTTCATCGAATGCCGATTGAAGCGGAACGAATACAGCTCCGAACTGCTCCGCAAGCCCGCGAACCGTTTGCCCGTATGCCGTTACCCGCTCCGACCAGGTTTCCCAACTTCGCGCGGGCGCTCCCGTATTCAGAATAAACGGCTCGCACAGCACCAGGTCCGCACCAGGCAATACCTCTCTCGTTTCCTCCAGCACATGCCGGTAGGCCCGCTCGAATCTGTCCGTTACGCCGCTCGGCTCTCCGCTCATCGTCCGCCATGCATCGTTAACGCCAATAAGAATACTGATCAAATTCGGCTTTAGGCTGATCGCGTCCTCATTCCACCTTGCATATAAATCAGATGCCCGGTTGCCGCTTATGCCGCGGTTAATAAATACAGGCTCTTGCTCCGCCCACAAGTAGCCTAGCTTTGCCCCGATGATATACGCATAGCTATGCCCTAAAATATGGTTAGGATCGTCATTTCTGCCCCTGGCTCCATCAGTAATCGAGTCCCCTTGAAATAAAATAACCCGTTTGTCCGTGATGATGAGCACCCCTCTTCATTATTTTCCTCTGCACTTACTAATATTACGCTTATTATAGGACATATTAGGGTGCGGCGTAATTGCAAAAATCAACGATCCTATCGAAAATCAACGGTTACTCCCGGCAAACCATAAGAAGATTATCGTCCGGGTCTTTAATGACGAACCAGTGATCATGCTGAATATCCGTGACCATGTTCACCTGATTCGCCACCGCAAATTCATAGGACGCTTGGAGATCGCCCGTCAAGAGCATAAAGGCCGGCGTCTTGATAGGAGGAGCCCCTCCGGGCTCTTTCCCGCCCCACATCGGCATCGTGTCGAGAATGAGGCCTGTGCCCTGCATCGGCAGCGGACAAAGATGGCCATTCATAATTTCACAATCATTCGGCAGCCCCAGCAGCAGACAATACCAATCGCGCGACTTCTCAATATCCTTGACCGGAACAAATATACTGCCTACCTTGTTCATAATGGGGCTTTTGACAGCTTCGCTGCTTCCTTGTTCCTTCATATCCATTTGAACGCCTCCAAATAATGTTTTAGCAGCTTTCGGCATAACGACAGGTTTGTACCACTTAATTGCCCGTTTTGTTCTGCGTATGATGGCTGGCGGCCGCCTTTTTGAATGTTCACCCAAGCTGAGCTCCTCCTCTCTCAAAATAAAGTATTGTCCTTCCGAATGACAGGAAGGCAGCAGGTAACGACCGTCGAACGTTCCACATCCGCGCCATCTGTCCTGACGTATTTGGCATACCAGTCTCTGTCCGCATCGAGCATGAATTCCTCACTATGGGCAGCCCACGCATGAAGCATATCCAGCACGCCTGTCATGGCGCCGTATGCACCCGTTGTCATGCATGCATAAAGTCCTCCTGCAAGAAGCCTGCTTTCTCCGGCAGCTTCTTCAGCAAGCCCTTTAGACTCCGGCAGCTCCAGCGCGAGTTCATACCACGAGAGAAGCTCTTCCGAATGGCCATAGCTGTAGGACATGTAAAGCGCCTGCCGAAATGGTTCTGCTACAGGGTTCATTGTCAGCCACTCCGTCAGCTGCACGTCAGCTGCCTCCCTTGCATCTCTCCCGCTTGAGCGAAAGGCCCGTATGTGAACGGCGGGCAGGCTTTCTAGGATGATCGTTTCCTGCTCCTGCTTGCGCGTGACCGGCAAGAACAGCCTCAGCCTAGTCGCCTTGCCAAGGTGATGAAGATACTCCTCAACGAAACGATGCTCCCCAAGCTTAAAGCTGCTTCTTGGCAGCCATTCCTCCAGCATGCGATTCCAGCCCGCAATAATAACGGATGGTTCCTCTGCCGGCGCTTTGCTAACCGCGTATAAGCCGCCTTCAAGCACAGTTAGGAACAGAGCAGGATGGTCAAGCTTTACTTGCGACGTTAATGGCGCGAGCATAACGTATTCATGAAGGGCGGGATGCGCGGGATCCTCCGGATCCAGATTGTATCCGAATAGACGCAGCTTATCCGCCCTGCAGCCTGCCGTTTCCAGCATGGCATAGAACAGCGCAAAAGCCTCTTCCTCTAAGCCTTCTCTTGCTGTGGAAGTGTGCCGGTAGGCGATTGCCTGCATCGGCTCTGCCTTAATGACCTTTATGTCGGAATAGTGAAGCGATAATTCCCGGTCCTCTGTGTAGCTGTGCTTCTCCAATAAATTGACCGGCTCAAAGCTGTAATAGAAATCGGCCTTGCGGTACATGCCCGGCGTTAATCCCGTTATCCGCTTAAATACGGTCGCAAACGTGCGGTACGAATCGAAGCCGCTTGCCAAGGCGATATCAAGTACAGGACGGCTCGAGTGCCGAAGCAAGACGGCTGCCTGGCTAACGCGTCTCTTCCGGATGTAGTCCATGAGCGAATGCCCCGTCAGCGCATAAAACACGCGGTACAAGTTAGGAACGGACATATAGGCCGCATACGCAATCCGCTCCAGCTCCAAACGTTCATTAAGATTTACCTCGATATAATGAATGGCGTTCTGCAGGTGTTTATTCGCGTCCATATTCACCCTCTATCCGGTTGGGGTTCTTTTCCTGTATTTATCTTATCAAATTGGTTCGTGGAAAACATGCCGTTTTCTATCAAAAAAACCGGGTCTCTTATACAAAGAGATCCGGTCACTCGAACACGTTATTTGTTTGTTCAATGAAGCCGAGATACTCACCACGCCTGCATCCGGCGATTCTCCCTACCGGAATTGGCAAACGATATGATCTGCCGTGCGGATAGCTGTGGCTACGTTTGTCAGCAGGGGATTTACCGCACCGATGTTAGGCAAGATGCTGTTATCGGCGATATATAGTCCGGAAGTGCTGTGGACATGACCATACCGGTTTGTGACCGATGTCTCCGGGTCATCGCCCATTCGGCATGTTCCTGCATCATGGTTATCGTATCCGGGAGGCCGCATGCAGTTGTCGGCGGGGACGGACGCTTTCATGCCGGCAGCGACTTTCCTCACCGATTCCTGCATAAGGTGAACAACGGCCAGATCGGTTTTATTATAAGAGAAATTGACCTGAATTTCCGGGACGCCGTACTCATCCTTCCTGTGAGGATCTAGATAGACGAAGTTGTCAAAGCGGGCCTGAACTTTTCCGTAAATATCGTAGCCGACCTCTGTTCCATATCCTGTTATTTTATACTGATATGGACGATTCTCTGTTTGCGGGATCAACAGTGAAATATTTCCTTCCACGATACTTTGCGGTTCCAGGGTTCCTGCGGTTTGCAAATAGGAATGATTAATGAGATAGTGTCCAATCGCTTTCCCCGGGATCGCGGAATTTAGCAGCAAACGCGGGGTTTCGAATGTGCTTCCCGCCACAACCACCGCTTTTGCCTTAATCATATAAGATTGTTTATTCGGTGATTTGACCTGGACGCCAGTGACCTTACCTTGTTCTGTCATAATTTGAACGGCTCTGGCATTGACGGCCAGCTCGAACGACCCTAGACGTAAAGCTTCCGCGATGAAATCGATGGCGCTGAAGTAGTAGTCGTACGTGCCGTGACCAATTGCATCCGGCAGAAGTGTGGATTCAGGAAAGCCGCTTTCCCACAGTCGACGAAGAAGAACTTTATTTAACGCCGTGTTGTTTCCACTGACATTCATCATTTGTTCGGCTAGATTGTAGTAGGGTTCCAACTCTTCGTAAGTAATCGGCCAGTTCGCAAACTCAAACGGAGGGATGCGTGGAGAGGTTAGACCCCAGAACAGAGTTCTTCCACCTAGAGCGTATACTAACCTTGCGCCCGGATATTCGGGCATAGACTCTCCGATAGGGTTGCTGACTTTCGGGCTCAAATAATACTCAAGCATTTGGGACCAACCACTCAACGTGGGGACGTTCAGTGAATGCGTCGGCAGCAGAAGATTTCCCCTTTCGATGACCCCGATTCGATTGGCGCTTTTACCGAGCTGCTCGCACAGCCTCCAAAGCGTCGCGCAACCCCCAGCGCCGGTTCCGATAATAAGTACATCGTAATCGTTTTCTTCCATTTGCGATAAAGGAGTAAGCGGCACCCAATGATCAAGTCGTTCGTCAGGATATGCGGGAGGACAAAATGTGATTGTTTTTGGAGTGGCGGGCTGCTCGGGGATGTTGACAACTGTACCGCAAATATTCCGCGTTGAATCGTTAATATGCTTGTTAAGGGAGACGATTGTTTGCAGGGGAACCTTGTAATAGTCGGCTATAGTACTTAGGCTATCATTTTTTCCGGCAACACGAATCCTCACTTATTACCACTTCCTTCATAGTCACGGTAAATGGTTTGCTTCCATATCATTATTCATGAATGTCAATCATTATACGTTTCTCCTACCAAGACGCATCTATGATAAACTAGTAACTAAACGATAGAACCGCAAGGAGATAGATGATGATTAAGCTGGTATCCTGGAATGTAAATGGTTTAAGAGCATGCGTAACGAAGGGCTTTAACGACTACTTCAAAGAAACGGACGCGGATATCTTTTGCCTGCAAGAGACGAAGCTGCAAGAAGGACAAATTAGTATGGAGTTGGGCGGGGAGTATTCGCAGTATTGGAATTATGCGCTTAAGAAGGGCTACTCCGGAACGGCTGTTTTCACGAGAATTAAGCCCCTTTCGGTACACTACGGCCTGGAGGAGGATTCAGAGCCCGAGGGACGTGTCATCACGCTCGAGTTTGACGGCTTCTATCTCGTTAACGTCTATACGCCAAATGCAAAGCGCGATCTGTCGAGATTGGACTATAGATTGGAATGGGAGAACCGGTTCCTGAGCTATCTGCAGCAGCTGGATGCCGTGAAGCCCGTTATCGTTTGCGGCGATCTGAATGTAGCCCATCAGGAGATCGATCTGAAGCATCCGAAGCCGAATATGGGAAATTCCGGATTTACGCTGGAGGAGCGAGGCAAGATGACGGAGCTGCTGGCGGGCGGCTTCCTCGATACGTTCAGGCATTTTTACCCGGACCGCGCAGATGTGTACAGCTGGTGGTCTTATATGCCGAAAGTGCGCGAACGGAACGTGGGGTGGCGGATCGATTATTTCCTAGCCTCATCGAGGCTTGGCCCGCTGCTTATCGACGCGCAAATAGACACGCATATATTAGGCAGCGACCATTGTCCGGTCCTGCTGCATATCGAGGATATCTAACAAAAAATAGGCGGACACCACTCATGGATGAGTAGTGTCCGCCTATTCGTCTGTTTAAGTGGGCTGCGTCTCCGTCAAGGTGTCCTTCTCACGTAAATAGGCGAGTGCCGACTGCATTTTGTCGATATAGGCAGGCTCATTGCCCGTACACATGAATTGAACGTTCCCGCTTCCGCCGCCCCCGGCGATGCCATAGCGGCTGAGCAATGCGGATAACCGCTTAACCGTTCCGACGTTGCCGTCAACAATCGCAATATGGGCCGGAAGCAGCTCTCTCAAAATGTCCTTGTAGAACGGGTAATGCGTACAGCCGAGCACGATTATGCCGTAATCATTCAGATCATAGCCCGCGAGCTTTGCCCGAAAATATTCATTCATAATTTGCTTATCGAATTGCAGCGATTCGCAATAATGCACAAGCTCCGGCAGCGGGAGCGAATCCACGATTCCCATATCGTCCACGCGGGATACGAGCGCATAATATTTAGGCAGCTGAAGCGTTAATGGCGTCGCGAAGACGAGTACTCTTTTGCCCGTTGCGCTGTTCATTTCGACCGCCGGCTTAACTGCAGGCTCCATGCCGACAATCGGCAGTGAATAGCGTTCTCTCAGCTCGGTTATCGCAATACTGGTCGCCGTATTGCAGGCTACAACTAACGCATCAATGCCCTCGTTCATCATCGTTCCAACCGCTTCCAAAATATACCCTTTCACGTCCTCCTTCGACTTCGTGCCATAGGGAACATGAAGCGTATCCGCCATATAAAGAAAATCCTTGTCAGGGAGCCTTCGGAGCGCTTCCGCAAGCACGGTAAGCCCGCCAATCCCTGAATCAAAAAAACCAATTCGCATGTCTCATCGTTTCCTTACGTTTATGGAATAGAACATTCATATTGTGCTCTTTCCATATTAACTCATTGCCTCCTTCCTATAAAGCTTATAATTGTATCCAGGCCAAGAGCTGACAAGAAAAGAAGGTGCCTCTAAAAATAAGTAAGCTCGCCTAAGAGATAGCTCCCTTTTCAGAAAACTATGATTTTTGCTGCGGTCTCTCTTTGTTTTTAATGTATGAAAAGCCCACAACTGCCTTTCCCAAACAAACATATACCGATTGGCATTCACTACAACTTCTTCCCTATGGAATAAGCGATGTTCGATCATACTTTCCGGTTACGTACGATTTGATTTAGATTCATTTCGTCGAACTAATCCGCAGCAGGCTTGTGAAAATCACGATTTAAGTTCATTTCGTCGAACTAATCGCCGCTTTTTAGGGATGCAAGAAAAAATAGCTGGATTAGTTTCACGAAATCGAACTATGAGGTCGATTCCACCTGACTGCGTTCATTTAAGTTGACGGAATGCAACTAAATTGAAGGAGCAAACCTGATTTGTACAAATCAAAGGCACCAGCATGATTTGCGCATTTCGAAGTAACCAACCTGATTTGTAAAGACCGAAGGCTCCAGCATGGACCACTTCCTTAGCGTTGTTTCGGCTTTCACTTCTTTCATCTTTAATCAAAAAGAACGCCCCTCGTCCTTGACGGACAAGAGGCGTTTCCCATTCTATGGCGCCCGCTTCGGCAGCAACCTTACATAATCGTCCGAAAGCTTCATGAGCTCCAATATATAATCGTAATCGCCGCGGTATTGGCTGAAATCGGCCACCGGCTCCTTCGTTCTAATATCGGTAGCGGTGCCGTCCTCGAAGCCTTTGCCCGGCACGAATAGAATGTCATTGTTGAAAAATGAGCCGGTCGGGAGATAATACCTCATACCCACCACATTCCGGGTAATATTAAGCAGGTCGTGGCCAAATGCAGTATATCCCTTATCCTTCAGCGATAGGCCCAACAGGTTGGAAATCGTCGGCATAATATCCATTTGACCGCCTACCTGCTCAACGACCTTCCCCTCAGCGCCCGGTACATGCACAAACAGTGGAATGTTGAAACGGCTGATCTGCCCGTCATACTTAATGCCGAGCTGCTCGCTGACCCATGCCGGATCGTTATCCTTCGTCTGCAGGCCGGAGTGGTCACCGTACGCGACCAGCACTGTATTTTCCCATAAGCCGCTTGCTTTGAGCCCTTCAATAAAAGTTCCGAGCGCATAATCCGTATAATTAAGCGCCGTTAAATAGTCCCCGAGCTGGGTACCTTGGAGTGAATCCGGCATCGTGATCCGCTGAAGCTTGTTCGGCACCTTGAACGGGTGATGGCTTGAGGCGGTCACGAGCTGCGCATAAAACGGCTTATTTTGTTTAGCCAGCGCCTGAAGATTTTCAAGCCCAACCCTGTACAGCTCCTCATCTGAAGCGCCGAAGGAATTGAAATGATCATTTTTAAAAACAGGCTTATCATAGTATGCCGAAAATCCTAATGCAGGATACATCCGGTTACGGTCCCAGAACGTCACATCGTTAATATGGAACGTATTTGACTCATAGCCTTCCTCCCCCAGAAGTCTGGGCAGGCTCGGCAGGACTCTGTCGCCGTAGCCTGTAGACATGGCGATTACGCCCGTCGGATAGATAGAGGTGTTAGACATGAATTCGGCATCCGATGTGTTGCCTTGCCCGATTTGCTGAAAGAAATGCGGAAAGTAGAAGCTCTCCTTAGCCAGCTGATTAAGCACAGGAGTGACCGTCTGTCCATCGACCGAGAGGTTGATCGCAAAATTTTGGAACGCCTCCAGCTGAACGACGATGACGTTTTTCCCTTTGGCGAAGCCAAAGTAATTAGGCGTGCCTGCGGGCAGCGTATCCCCCTCTTGGTCAAAATAAGAGGCCTGAAGCGCATCCGCGCTGGCTGCTGTCTCTTCCACGCTTCCATTGCGGAGCGCGGTCTGCTCCTTATTCGCCTTTATTGCCGCTGCCACCTGATAATCAAGAAAGCCCAAGCTCTCGGCTTGCACGATCTCATTCGGAATGGCGATGCCAGACCAAATGTATCCGCCTGATACCGTTACGCACAAAATAGCTGCTATACCTATGAACGACGGCTTGGCGATCCGCTTGCGTCCCTCGCTGCGAATGCCTTTAATGCGGTTAACGACAGATAGAACAGCTAACGCTGCAACATCTGCAAAGAACAAATAATACAAAGGTTGTATGATCGAGTCTACGCTCGTCCGAATCTGCAGCACCTGATCAAGTCCATGCAGCGCGGTGTAGGTCGGCACCGTGCCATAGTAGCTAAAATATACCGTAGATGCGAACAGCAGCAGCGAGAGCAGCGCGTTCAGCGTCCCGAACACAGCCCCCTTCCACTTCGCTGAGGTAATCATCTCCATCAGCAATAGCAAGCTAAGCACTGAGGCCGCATCCGTCAGCAGCCGATCCGCCTGAATGCCTTGAAAGACGAAATGGCGAAACAAGATCATTTTCAGCATGATGGCGATAAATATAAGAATAAACGGTGATCTGCCGTAACGTTTAGCTGTAAACTCCAAGCTCTTTCACTCCTTAAAAATTAAAGAAAGTAATTAAATAGAAAAAACCGTCATGAAATGACGGCTAATCTAAACACTAATATTAAGATATTATTAAGTCAAATGCAACGGCCAATAAGTAGGAAACGTTTAATCCCGAACGATTTTCTTTATACGTTAAACTGAGAATGTTTTTAACGGCGTTATCCTTTGACGCCCGAGCTGCTTACACCTTCCATATACTGCCGCTGGAAGATGAAGAAGAACACCAATATCGGCAAGGTGCTGAGTACGACGCCAGCCATGATGAGCGGCGTATTCTCGAAAAACAGATCTTTAACGCTGTTCAGACCGACGACCAGCACGTAATACGCGGGATCCGTCACCATCGTACTTGGAATCAGGTAGCTGTTCCACGTACCTGCGAAAGCTAGAATCGACATCGTAATTAGTGAAGACTTGGCAAGCGGATAGACGATGCGCCAGAAAGAACCCATCTTGGTCAAACCGTCAAGCCGGGCCGCCTCGATAAAATCCTCCGGCACGCTGACGAAAAACTGGCGCAGCATAAAGATGTAGAGGCATTGATACAGAAACGGAACGGTAAGTGACGCATACGAATTGAGCCAGCCGAGCTGCGCCACATTGACGAATACCGGGATGAGAATCATGTGGTAAGGCACCATCATGGTCGCTACCACGATCCAGTAAATCCACTTCTTCCCTGCAAAATCAAGCTTCGCCAGCGCGAAGGCGGCCATCGGGTTGATGATCAGGTTGCCCAAAATGACCAGTGCGGTCATGACGATCGTGTTCACCAGCCATTTGGGCACGTTATAGGCATCGTTGGTGAAAAACATGCGGTAATTGTCGAACGTCCAATTTGAAAAGCTAGTAAATTTATTAACGTCTTCCATCATCACGAACGATGTGTATAAGGTATACAGAAAGGGCAGCGCAAATAAAAAGCCCAGCAAGGTCAGCAGCGTATAATTTCCGAATAGAACTATTTTTTTATTGTTCATCGTCGGTCACCCCTTCTCATCCAGCAGTTTCTTCTGAAGCAGCGTAATCGTAATAATGATGAAGAAGAACAGGACAACTGCGGCGCTGCCGTAGCCGATATTCATATAGCGGATGCCGTTCTGGTAAAAATAAGTGACGACGGTGTTCGTGGCACCGGCCGGCGAACCGAGCGCGCCATACCGTGAAATGGCCGCGATTTGGTCGTAGATTTGGAAGCTGAGAATCGTAGCTACGGATACGATGAAGAACGTGATCGGCTTCAGAAACGGAACGGTAATGAAGCGGAACTGCCCCCACTTCGTAGCGCCGTCTATTTCGCCCGCTTCGTACAGGTCCTTCGGCACCTCCTGAAGGCCCGACAGGTAAACGATCATGCTGAAGCCGCATTGCTGAAAGATGAATAGAATCGCTACAAACAGCAGCGCGTAGCGCGTATCGGCAAACCAGGTCACATCTCCGAAGCCGAATATAGAGAAGAAATCGGTTACGAACGTGCCCTGCTTAAACAGCATCATGAACACTGTGGTGACCGCAATCTGGGAAGTGATATACGGAATAAAAAAGATCGTACGGAACATGCCTTTACCTTTGAGCTTCTGATTAACCAGAATGGCCATGAGCAGGCCGATGAACGTCTGCAGAGGAACAGCAATCAGGACGATCTCAAGTGAATGCAGCACCGCGCGGTAAAATTCCCGGTCGTTCAGAATTGTGACATAGTTCTGGAGCCCAATGAATTTGGCTTGATCCAATGCCGCGAAGTTCGCATCCTGAAAGCTTCGGATAAACGACTGCAGAAACGGGTAGAAGAACCACCAAACCCATAGGAGCAGGAACGGAAGCGAAAACAGCCAACCGACTCCAAAATCAGAATCTGCAAAGGAGCGTAACCAGGATTGCTTCTTCGTTTTTTGGTATATAGTCATAATAAACCCCCATCTTGTCGTGGAATAATGTTCGTGTAAGGAAAGGTTCCCGCTCCGCAAGCTGGAACGGGAACCTGAGGGAGAACGTTTAATCAGAGGTAAGTGCGATTATTTTGTGCTCGCTTGCAGGCTGTCCAAAATTTCCTGCGGCGTCTTCTTGGCACCGCCGAGAATCGTCGCCTCAAGCTGATTGACCAGCTCATCCTTGAATTTCTTCGATTCCGCCGGGTAGGCGAAGTCAGAACTGTATTCCATCGCCGGTTGAACGGCTTTGAACTCCGGATTCGCATCGAAATATTTAGCGGATAGGCTGCTAACGGCCGAATTGTTGCCGATAGCGAGGAAGTCTGTCTGGGTTTTCTCATTTGTCATGTAGTACGCCGCTTGCAGCGCCGCATCCTTATTATCCGAGTCTTTCAACACGACGTATGCGTCGGATATCATCGTGCTTCCGTTCGCTGTCCCTTTCGGCACCGGCACAACCGCGTACTTCAGGTTTGGCGCGGCATCCTTAAGAAAGCCTTTGTACCAGTAACCGCCCGTAGTCATTGCCGTTTTGCCATTGGAGAACACTTCTCCGTCCCAGCCGTAGCCGAGCGACTTCGGCGTTACTGCTACGCCTTCCTTGTACAGGTCGAATATTTTTTGAAGCGCCTGTACGTTCTCCTTGCTGTTGACCGTCTTGCCGTTGCCCCAATCTCCGCCGTAGCTCTTCACATAATTGCTGATATGGTACGGATCCAGGTTGATCGTAATACCGTAAACGTCTTTGCTCGTCAGCTTCTTAGCCGCTGCTTCGACTTCATCCCAAGTGGTCGGGTACGCGCCGAGGCCGGCATTTTTCCACATATCTTCATTGATGAAGAACATCGCCGGCGAGCTGCTGTTCGGAATGGCGTACAGCTTGTTGTCCACCTTCCAGATGTTCGTGACGGACTCGGTGAATTTGCTCATGTCCACGCCCGTGGATGCGACCAAATCATCAAGCGGTGCAAATAGTCCTTTGCTGATGTACTCGTAGGAGCCTTCATTCGAAACTTTAATAAAATCAGGTGCGACATGCGCCGCTATCTCACCAGGCAGAGCGTTCCAGAACTGGTCACTGCTCGGATACTGTTTGATCTTCAGCTCAATGTTCGGGTACTGCTCTCCGATAGAATCCGCGGCCGCTTGATAGATCTTCAAGTCCTGCGCCGTTCCCCAAAAACCCATCGTTATCGTTGTTTTTTTGCCGTTGTTGCCCGCGCCCCCGGCTGCTCCGCTATTTTTGTCTTTGTTGCTGCAGGCCGCAAGCGCGAATAAAAGCATGAAGGATAGAATCAACAGGATTGAATTTTTCACATTTTTTCTCATTTTCATCCCCCTAAAGATGTAATGTTGTCCAACTAGACGTATCATAACGTGTCCGCAGACAAAAAAAAATTAATCAAATAATGATTAATTTAATGAAATGCACATCTTTTATGTAGCCTTCCCTTAATCTGAAAGCACTTTTATTCCTGTTTACTTTTCTTTATTGAAATCAACCTGTTTCCCTGCGGTAATCCTTTGGGGCCATGCCGACATATTTTTGAAACACGATGGCGAAGTGAACCTGGCTTTTGAAGCCGACCATCTCCGCGACCTCGTAGATTTTATAGTTGGAGTCCTTCAGAAGCTCCTTTGCCTTCTCGATCCGCACCTCATTTAAGTAATCGAATAAGCCCCGGTTGACCTCTTGCTTGAACAGCCTGCTAATATAATTGGGGCTGTTCTGGAATAAATCCCCGAGCATTTTGAGCGAGATCGGTTCCTTGTAGTTGGTTTCGAGGTACTGCAGGATGCGTCGAACCAGCGGATTATACTCTTTGACGAAGCCGGTAATCTTCTCTTTCAGCTTGACGTTGAACAGCTTGTGATAATAGGCGGACAGCTCCTGGAACGACTCGATATCCTCCGCTCCGCTTGCCTGCATCCAATAGTCTTCCCCATTCTGAAACATAAACAGCAGGCCCTCATAGGTTTTCTTCACATCCCGCTCGGTCAACAGTTCGTGCTGCTCCACCAGCTGTTCCCAGCCCTGCATATTTTGCGCGAATCGTTCGTACTTCTGCTCCATAAGGCCGCTTTTCATCCCGGTTACGCAAGTTTGAAGCTGCTCCAGCAGCTGCTCATCGTTTCCTTGACGGGGACGGTAATAGAACAGCGGTTCGTCGGGTTGATAAAATTTCGTCTCAAGCGCCTGCTTGGCCTGCTGAAACGCCTGCGGGACATTGCGAAGCAAATGAAACGGTTCGCTGATGCCGAATACGGTGTCGATGTTCACGAACCGCTTGAGCGAGGAATGAATCAGCACCACCATATCGTTAACATGCGAGAACGCGGCCTGTACGCTCTTCGATTGACTGTATCCGAAAATGACAGCAAACCGATTTTCATCTACGTGAACGAATTCGGCTTCGCATTCTTTGACCAGTATCTCGGAGAGCAGATGACGGATCGTGTTTGGCAAAATGATCGAGCTTTCCTTAGCGTAACGCTTCATGATCTGCGCATACAGCTTCACAGTGAACAAGACAACATACAAATTCCCTTCCGGCAGGCCGGTTAGACCAATCTGTTCCCGCTGTCCGTGTCCGGTGAGCAGCTGACGCAGCGCATCTTCCTTGCCTTGCTTGTAGTTGTCTGCCCCCGTTGCGCTCTGCTCCCCGGTCACGGTCAATTCCTCGTTTAACTTGTTCAAAACGCTGATCACTTCGTCGACATTCATGCTCGGCTTATGAAAATAATCAACCGCTCCCAGTTTCAGCGCTTGCTTCACATGAATAAAATCGTCAAAGCTGCTTAAAATGATCACTTTGGTGCTGAGTCCCTGTTTCCGAATTTCAGTAAGCACTTCGATGCCGTCCTTCTTCGGCATCTTGATATCGAGCAGCACGACATCCGGCTTCAGCTCCGCAATGAGCCGCAGCGCCTCCTCTCCATCGGCCGCTTCGCCGACGATCTCGATGCCAGCTTCCTTCATGCCGAACGATGATTTAATTCCGATCCGCACCAGCGGCTCGTCATCCACGATGACGATTCTCATTCGTATTCACCTCTTCTCGGTTCCGGATGATCGGTACGACGACTGTCGCAACGGTTCCGTCTCCCGGTTTGCTTGTAATGTCCAGCCCGCAGCTGTCACCGAAATGCAGCTTGATTCGTTTGCGGATATTTTTTACGCCGATCGAATTCAACTCGTTGGCCGAATGGCCGATTGACGCAAGCTCCTGCGTTGTCTGCTCCATGCCTCTGCCGTTATCCGAAACGGTCATGATCAGACTGCCCGCTTCCTGATGGATGCGAACGCTCAAATGCCCTTTATAAGCAATTCCATCAAAGCCGTGGAAGACGGCATTCTCGATCAAGGGCTGTAACAAAAATTTGAGCGTGTAGCAGGATGCCACCTGCGAATCGAAATCGAAGTCAACATCGAATTTATTAAAATATCGGAATTCAAGAATTTTGGTATAATCCCGGATAAACGCCGCCTCTTCGGCAACGGTGACGAAATCATCCTCCGCCTTGGCGGTAAATCGTATAACCGATGAGAACGCCGTCAGCGCTTCCTCAATGCCGGAAGCCCCCTGAATCTTCGCCATCCATTTGATAGCATTCAGCGTATTGTACATGAAGTGGGGCTTGATCTGAGACTGCAGCGCGAGCAGCTCCAGCTTCCGCTTATCCTGCTCTTCCCGGTAAATCTTCGCGATAAGCCTTCTGATCTCTTGGAGCATGTTGTCGATCGTAATGCTGATCTTGCCGACTTCCCCCTGCTGGATATCGATCGTCACGTCCAGATTGCCCTGAGCCACCAGCTTCATCTTTTTATGAAGGTTCAGAAGCGGTCTTGTGATGCTGGTCGCGATGTAGATGGACGTCAAGATCGACAAGCCAAGCAGCACCAGCAGCGAGATGGTTATCGTTCGGACGATCGTATTGACGAAGCTGAACAGCTCGTTCTTCGGAATGATGGTTACCGCCTTCCAGTTCGTGACACCGGACGTTGACACGATCATGAAGTGGTCTCGGTTCTGCCTGGTCTCCGGCTGATCTTCGCTAACCTGCACGTAATTGTCACCGATGACATCAGCAGCGGGCTGCCCGATCTCGTTCTTATTTTTGCTGTAGATGATTCGGTGATAGTCATCCACCAGATAGAAACTAGTATGCTCGGTAAAAGGAATGTCGCCCCATAGCGTCTTGAGCTTATCGACGCTAATATTGAGCAGAATCAAACCAAGCACTTCCCTCGAATACGGGTCGACGATCGCCCGCCCGATGGATACAATCGGCTTCGCGTTAGGAGACATCAGCTTGTCGGGGTGCACGCCGACCGCCATGTACTCGCCGTTCTTGTTGATGATAGCTTTAAAGAAAAGTTCGTCCGAAAACCCGTTCTCCAAATAATGATGGTTCATATAATCATCGTTGCTCCTGCCGATAATGATCCGGTTCTTGGTTTGATAAATAACGATGGAGTCGATCAGATCGGAATACAGCAGCATATTGTTTTTCACGATGGCCCCGGCTGTATCGTAATCAAGTTCCCGTTCGTAAAGCGGGTACGGCAGCGCCGTATAGTCTTTATGCATCATCTGCAGCAGCGTCTTGTCCTGAACCGGATACATGGACAGCCGCAGGATCGGGTGCAGCGACGTTTCGATGTTTCGGATAATTTGCTTATTATTTTCCACTGCCGCGTCTACGATCATGGATTGGTTAGAATCCATGTACAACCAGGACAGCGTCCCTCCGATGATGACGAACGGGATAACGATAATGCATGCGAAAGCGAGTATCAGCTTTGCCCGCAGGGTCGACTGCCGAAAGCGTTCTTTGATGGAATTCCACATAACTCAGGTCACTCTTCTTCTATATAAAATAAGGAACGCTATCTATCTTAACGCAGAACGCCTTTCATTTCAGCACAATTTTACCAGCTAGCGTAAACGACCTGAAAGAATCCAGCTTGCTTGCGAACAGCCAAACTCGCTGTAAGGTTTCCCCATACCCACAAAACAGATGCGTCCTTGGAAAAAATATTCGTCATAAGGCTTTCATAAGTTATAATAGTTAATCGGCAGGGATTGACCGCTTCACCGATAAATCACCTAATCGATACGGGGGGTTCTATTATGGAAAATTTGCCTAATATACATTTCCTTACCGATCTCGACGGAACGCTGCTGCAATCGGATGCGTCCTTGTCCGAGTATACGGTTAACGTCATTAACAACGCTTTGAAGCAAGGAATTATCATTAGCTATGCAACCGCAAGAAGCTATATCAGCTCTCACAAAATCGTTTCTGTTATTTCGTGGAAATATCCTATTATTTTATATAATGGCGCCGTTATTTTTGATCCGGTTTCATCGAAGGTTATAGGCGGATATTGGCTGGATATCGAAACGACGAATGAAATCATTAAACTGGGAAGAGGACAAGGCCTGATCCCGTTTTTATTTGCGCTGGATGAGGAAGATAAGGAACGTGTGCTGCATGAGAAATTACTCCGGACCGGTGACTTGAAATTTTACGAAAGCCGTCCTGGCGATCCCCGATTTGGAGAAATGCCGCAGCTGGAATGCCCCGATTCGTTTAGAACGCTAATCATTACCTATATTGGACTGCTAGAAGAGCTTGAACCGTTAAAAGCTGAGATACAGCAACAACTCGGAAATCGGGTTCATGTCCACCTCATGAAGGATCAATATATAGAAAATCATTATTTTCTGGAGTTTAGCCACCGCATGGCTAATAAAAAAGAAGGGCTTAGACAATGGTCCGAGCTTATGCATTGTCAGCCTGGGGAAGTGACGGTATTCGGAGATAATCTGAACGATTTAGGGATGTTTGAAGCGGCAGGAACCAAGGTCGCCGTGTCCAATGCGCATACAGCGCTTATTGAGCTGTCAACGCATGTGGCAGAGAGTAACGACGAGGACGGCGTTGCAAAATATATTGCGAGCGTGACTGTTAAATAAATAAGGGATGCCTTTCGTGAATACGTGACGCATCCCTTGCGGCCGGTCAATCCTGAATGTTTATTCAACTGGAAGGATGATTTCAACGGTTGTCCCTTGATTAACTTTACTTGTTATTGACATACTCCCTCTGTGTCCTTCTATTATTTTATTCGTTACCATTAATCCGAGCCCCGTTCCTGTCTCTTTGGTGGAATGAAACGGTTCGCCCAGCTTGGGCAGTTGTTCCTCAGGGATGCCGATGCCTTGATCAATAAACCGGATTAATATTTCATTAGGCTGAACATTTTTAACTTGAATAAGGATTACGCCTCCATCGTCCATCGCTTCCAGAGCATTTTTAAGAATATTAATAAAAACCTGCTTCATCTGATTTTCATCGCACTTGATTAAAGGAATGCCACAATCATATTCTGTTATCATTTGTACATTCATCAGATTTGCCTGTGCGCCAAGCAGCATGACGATATTACGAAGTATGCTTTCCAAATTTTTTTCTTCCAGAGAGCGGACTGCCTGCGGATTTGAAACAATCATAAATTCATTTACGATAAAATTGATTCGTTCGATCTCGGCTTGCATAATCTCAAAATAGTTTTTATAACCAAGATTTTTTGAATTTAATAGTTGTAAAAACCCTTTCAAAGAAGTCAACGGGTTTCGGATTTCATGCGCAACTCCCGCTGCCAATTGCCCTACTACGGAGAGCTTTTCAGACTTCCTGATCATTTCCTCCGTTCGCTTTCGCTCCGTTATATCTCTCATCACATTTTGAATCACGGGTTTACCCAAATATTCATCAATACAGATGCATGAGGTTTCGACGTCTATAATTTCTCCATCCATCCGGATAATCTTCTGCTCGATGCATTCTGAACGTTCTTCCGTCGGCATAATGGTCTGAATCCGCTCTGTTGCAAGCTCATGATAATCAGGATGTAAGAAATCAAAGAATGGTTTACCGATCACATCCTCAATTCTGGATGCCCCAACTACTTTCAAAGCAGCATCGTTCGCATAGATCAAAATACCGTCGCTATGGATGGTGATGGGTTCAGGCGAAAGCTTAATGATTCTCCGGTATCTGGACTCGCTGTCGCGAAGCATTTCTTCTATTTGATTCCGCTTAAAATTGTTACGCTGCATAAATAAATAAAGCAGCCAAGCCATTACAACGATAAAGAATAAGCCTTTAATCGTTTGTATTCTAGTTATCGTTTCCTCATTCTTGAAGATTACAAATAACATATAATCTGTAAATACGATCCACAATACTGTGATAATAATAAAGGCAAAAACGATTTTTAAAATTTCAAATCTTTCATTGGACTTTTTCTGTCTACTTGAGCCCATCTAAATTCCCTTCTTTTCTCAATGTTTTAGCTCGCAGAAGCTTATATTATTCGAAGAGTCATTTCCCTAACAAGTGAACATTCCATATGAAGGTGAACTTTTCCTCCTTTCTCGTGAAAATGTTTACAAAGTTCATACAAGGCGTGTAGAATTTTGTTGCAACCGCTCTCACGTACTCTTATACTGATAAATATTTACAATAGAGCGTATTTTAAGGGGGTCATCTATGCTGTATGCTTATTGGTACATTACAAAAATGAAGCTGCTTACCGGATTGGCTTATCGCTTTGAGGTTTTTGCTTCCGTTGGCACCAATCTCATTCTGATGCTGGCATCCGTGTTCCTGTGGAAAGCCGCATATAGCGGAGGCACCCAGCAGGTTAATGCCCTTAATCTTCAGGATCTAACTACCTATACCATCCTATCCATCATGCTTTCATCGGTATACGTCTGCGGCGTCCAGGACACCATTTACCGCAAAATCCGGGATGGACAGATTGTTACCGACTTTTATCGCCCCATTCCTCTGCTCGCCTGTTATTTGGCTGACGATATCGGAGGCATGTTGAGCGCATTGATCAATAAAGTACTCCCTCTTTTCCTGTTCGCTGCTCTCTTCTTTGGCGTACCATGGCCATCTTCCGGCATTAGCCTGCTGCTGTTTATCCCCTGCTGTCTATTAAGCTACGGCATTTTATGGCTGCTTAGCGCGCTTGTAGGCTTAATTGCATTCTGGGTTATGGAGATCGGCAATATGGGCATGGTCAAGGACAGCATCGTTCGCGTATTGTCCGGCAGCATCGTGCCGCTCTGGTTTTTTCCGGAAAGCGTTCAGACGGTATCGAAATTTCTTCCTTTTCAATATACCTATCAGACTCCGCTCGGCATTTACATAGGCAATATCGGAACTAGAGAGGCACTCGCGGCCATGGGCATTCAATTTATATGGATTGCCGTCTTGTTTATGCTGCTTGCGGCCGGATGGAAGCGAACCAAGACGAAGACATTAATTCAAGGAGGCTGAAAAGCACACGATGGTATCGTCCATACGTCATTACGCCTCTGTTGCAGCCTGCTTTGCCCGGCTCGCTATTCAGCGGCAGCTTGAATATCCGTTATTTTTGTTCAGCTGGCTCCTTATGATTCCCATCCAGTATTTCTCTGGCATATGGATGCTGAAAATCATCGTCGACCGCTTTCAGCCCCTGAACGGCTGGGATTTTCCCGAGCTTACGTTTCTATACGGTCTAGGCCTGATCAGTCATGGCATTTTTGTTGTCTTCTTCATCAATACATGGCATATCGACCACATGGTTATTGACGGGCAGTTCGACCGGCTGCTGTTGCGCCCAATGAACGTCTTTTTCCAACTGGTCGCAAGCTATGTCAACTTTATCGGCCTCATCGACTGTATTCCAGGTATTATCATTTTCATCTATGGCTGCCAATTAGTCGGCTTCGAGTGGACCTTCTTTAATGTCATCAAGTTTCTCCTGGTGCTGGCTGGGGGCGTCTTCATTCGCGCCGCATTATTCATTACGCTAGGGACGATTGCTTTCTGGACTAAACGAAATGCTTCCATGGTAGGCTTTGCCCTTGGCATGCTGGAGCGTGGAACGATGTATCCGCTCACGATTTATCCGCATATCATTCAGACGCTCTTCACGTTTGTGATTCCAATCGGGTTTATCAGCTTCTATCCGGCAGCCCAGTTTTTAGGCAAAAGCAGCGATGGACTGCAGCTGCCGCTTAGCTTCGCACTCATGACTCCGGCTATTGGAATGGTATGCTTCTTCTTGTCGCAATGGATTTTTCGAATCGGAATGAAAAGCTACGAGAGTGCTGGCTCATAATAAAGCGAGGTGCAGGCAAACGTGGAAGCCGTAATTGAGGTTAATGATTTAGTGAAGGAATATATCGTAACGAAAAAAGAAAGCGGACTGCGGGGAGCCCTCAAAGGTCTCTTGTTCCCTGAGAAAAGTACGGTTCGCGGGGTGGACGGCATCAGCTTCTCGATTAATCCCGGAGAGATCGTCGGATATATCGGCCCTAACGGCGCGGGGAAAAGCACGACCATCAAAATGTTAACCGGCATTTTGCATCCAACCTCCGGGTCTATTAAGGTATGCGGCATCTCACCTCAAGCGGACCGAAAATCTGTCGTGCGCAAGCTCGGGGTCGTATTCGGCCAACGGACGCAGCTTTATTGGGATTTGCGGCTTGGCGAATCATTCGAGCTGTTAAGGCGAATCTATCAAATCGATAAAACCAGCTATGAAGAAAGCTTGGCCATACTGACCGATGTGCTTAAGCTAAACGAGTTCATCAACACGCCGGTGCGTCAATTGTCTCTTGGGCAGCGAATGCGCGGCGACTTGGCCGCGGCCATGCTCCATTCGCCTTCCATCCTGTTTCTCGACGAGCCGACGATCGGCCTCGATGCAGACGCGAAGCATGCCATTCGCAATTTCATCAAGGAAATAAACCGTAAACGGGGAGTAACCGTTATCCTGACGACACATGACCTTGATGATGTCGAGGAGCTATGCAGCCGTTTGGTCGTCGTCAATCACGGAAAAGTCGTGGAGGATGGCCCGATCGAATCGCTTATTCATAAGCTAACGCCGCATCGTCTGCTTGTCGTTGAGCTGGAGCATCCCTGCGATGATCTGGCGCACCCTTCTGCGGAAATCATTAAATGTGACGGGCTGAAAATCTGGTATCAGTTCGAGAAAGAACGCATATCCGCAGCAGAGCTTATTTCCGATCTGTCGCAGAAGCTGCCGATTCAGGATTTGAGCGTGAAGGAGCCTGACATCGAAGATGCGATCCGGGAAGTGTACAAAACGACGTAAAACTGAAAACCAATAAGGGGATATCTCAGAAGATAAATTGCAGGGACTCTTTCCATAACCGGGCCTAAGCATCTTTCTTTGCTGGGCAGTTTAATTCGATTTTCTGAAACTAATTGAAGTTAGTTATCTGTTAGCGGCCATTTAGTTTGATTTTGCCTAATTATATAGCGTAATTGAGAGAGCAGCTTCTAAAAATGACCGATTACGTTTGCAAAATAGAGCTAATCCACCATCCTCGCATCACGGGCGCGATTTAGTTTTGTGAAATGAAACTAAATCACATTTAAAATCATCGAATCGGCCGAATACACCCGCTTGCACATATCGAAAAAACAAAAAATGGCTGTCTCCTAGGTTTTTAGACCTGTTGAGACAGCCGCTTAAAGCTTATTACTTTTTCGCTACATACTTGCGAATATCGAATGCGACGGCAACGACGATAATCAAGCCTTTAATAATCAGCTGCCAGTTCGGATTAATACCGATATAAGTCAAACCATAGTTGATGACGGTGAAAATGAGAACCCCTGCTATAATTCCCTTCACGCGGCCTACGCCCCCGGTCGTCGAAACGCCGCCGACGACACACGCCGCAATGGCATCAAGCTCATACATGTTACCGTAGTTGTTCGACGCACCGCCTGTGCGCGCCGCTTCCAGTACGCCGGCCAAGCCGTACAAAGCGCCTGCGATCGCATAAATCCACATTAGGTTGCGTGCAACGTTAATACCGGATACATGCGCCGCCTGAATGTTGCCGCCAATCGCGTACATGTTTTTGCCAAGGCGGGTTTTATTGAATACGACCCAAACGATAAAAGCTACGAAAATAGCGATGAGAACGATATACGGAATGGAGAATTGACCGCCGCCAATCGCGCCTGTTCCAAGCTCCGTGAAATCCTTGCGCAAACCGCCGATCGGCTGCGAGTTGTTCGGCGGCATATCGAAGTAGAGCGAGTTCGCCCCGTAAACCGCGACCATCGTGCCGAGTGTCGCAATGAACGGCGGAACGTTAAACTTCGCTACAATGATACCGTTTAGAAGTCCGACCAGCAAACCAACCACAATCGCAATAACGATCGGGATAGCGAGCCACAGCTCAGGCATGTTAGGGAAAAACTTGCTGGCGTAATCCGGCATTTGCAGCATCGATGCGGATACGACTGCACTGAGGCCGACTACGCGACCTGCCGACAAGTCTGTGCCCGCGGTAATAAGTACAAAAGCAGCGCCAAGTGCAATGATAACCCTCGTCGAGGATTGCACCATCATATCTCTAAGCGTTGTAATCGACAAAAAGTTTGCATCGATAATTGCGATTCCTAAGATCAATGCGACAAGCACAATCCAAATTGCGTTTTGCGAAAATATATTTTTTAGCTTTAAGCCTTTAGCAGCGTCCATTTGTCTTAACCTCCTTTAAATCCTCTATCATTAGCCCGTCTGTGCCGCGAGCCGCATAATACTTTGTTCACTCGCCGTATTGCCGTTTAGAATGCCTGTCGAGCGCCCTTCCGACATCACCATGATGCGGTCCGACATCCCGATCAGCTCCGGCATTTCCGACGAAATCATAATGATGCTCTTTCCTAGCTTCGCGAGCTCGATAATAATGCTGTAAATCTCATACTTCGCGCCGATATCGATGCCCCGTGTCGGTTCATCCAGCAGCAAAATATCGGGATCGGTAAGCAGCCAACGAGCCAGCAGCACCTTCTGCTGATTGCCCCCTGATAAATTGCGGATAAGCTGATCGACAGACGGCGTTTTCGTTTTGAATTTCTCAACGCCACTCACTGCCTCTTTTCTCATCTTTGACTCATTCAGGAAGCCGAAGCGGTTTTCGTAAATGCCCAAGTTAGCAATAGCGGTATTCTCCATCACGGACAAGACTGGAAAAATACCGGTTACCCGCCGCTCTTCCGTTAGCAGCGCTATTTTGTGCTTCTTCGCATCAATGGGCGACTTAACGGTAATCGGCTTGCCATTCTTATAAATAGCACCCGATTTCACAGAACGAAGTCCGAACAGCGCTTCGACCAGCTCCGTCCGCTGCGCGCCGACAAGACCGCCTATGCCAAGTATTTCCCCTTTGCGAAGCTCAAACGATACGTCTTTAAAGGAATGCGCATGCGGCGAAGTTAACCCTTCCACCCGCAGCATGACATCGCCAGGCTTGTTGGTCCGCTCCGGGAACCGTTCAGATAAATCGCGGCCAACCATACGGGTAATAATGGTATCGATCGTCAGCTCAGGCGCCGGCCAAGTGCCGATATATTTACCGTCCCGCATAATCGTAACATCGTCCGATATGCGCAAAATTTCTTCCATTTTGTGCGAAATATAAATAATGGAAACGCCGCGTGCCCGCAGCTTGTTAATAATAGCGAACAGCTGCTCCACCTCATTGCCAGTAAGCGATGAAGTCGGCTCATCCATTACGATAATTTTCGAGTTGAACGATACCGCTTTGGCAATTTCGAGCGATTGAATTTTGGATACCGACAACTCGCCGACAAGCTGGTTCGGGTCGATCGCCATATTTAAATCCTCGAACAGCGCTACCGTATCGCGGTACATCTTTTTATGATCAATGAACCGGAAAGGCGGAATGCCTTTGACCGGAAATCTGCCAAGCCAAATGTTTTCCATCACGCTGCGCTGCGGCACCGGATGAAGCTCCTGATGAATCATGGAGACGCCGTAGTTCAATGCGTCTTTCGAGTTTTTAATGTCGACCTTCTGTTCATCCAGAAAAATTTCGCCGGCATCCGGCTTGTAAATGCCAAACAAGCATTTCATCAATGTAGATTTACCTGCACCATTCTCGCCCATGAGAGCGTGAACCGTGCCGGGACGTACTTTCAGCGTTACATTGTCCAGCGCTTTAACACCCGGAAACGTCTTCGTAATCCCATTCATTTCAAGTAAATAAGGATGCTGCTTTGCCATCGTATAGCCTCCTTTTGTCCAGTCCGCCAAGCAAGCGGGCGAAAAAAAACAGGGGCAGCGCAAGTGCCGTTATTCCCCTGCTCTTGATCATTCATCTCTGTACGTATTATTTGCTCTCTTTTGTTACCTTTTGGTACGGAATCCAAACATATTTGCCGTCTGTAATTTCAAAGCCTGTATTTTCTTTCGTCGGCGTTTCGCCTTTCGCAAGAACGTTCATAAGCTCTACCGTCGCTTTACCTTGGTTTTCCGCATCGTTCAGAACGGTACCGAGCAGTGTGCCTTCTTTAAGCGCCTGTTGTGCAGGATCCGTTGCGTCTACGCCGACAACCGGCATATATTTATCGCCTTTGAAGTAGCCTGCCGCTTTCAAAGCTTCGATTGCTCCAAGCGCCATATCATCGTTGTTTGCTAGAACCGCTTCGATATTGTCGCCTTTGGACGAAAGGAATGCTGCCATTTTCTCTTGTCCTTTTACGCGGTCCCACATCGCTGTGTCTTCTGCAAGCTTCTCGACTTTAATGCCTGCATCCTGAATCGCCTGTACGGAGAATTTCGTCCGCAGCTCAGCGTCCTGGTGACCCGGCTCGCCTTTTAGCATAACGTATTGCAGTACGCCGTCGCCGTTTTTATCGGCTTCCGGATGCGCTTTCCAGTACTCCGCAATAATTTCGCCTTCCATCGTACCGGACTCTTCAGCCTTTGCGCCTACAAAAAACGCTTTGTCCCATTTCGCCAAATCATCTGCAAGCGGTTCGCGGTTAATGAATACGACCGGAATGTTCGCCTTTTGCGCTTTGTCGATAATAATGCCTGCAGCCGTACGGTCAACCGGATTGACCGACATCGCTTTTACCTTTTTCGTAATAAACAAATCGACTTTATCATTTTGTGTCGGCTGCGAGTTTTGACTATCTACGATGTCTACTGTCAATTTACCCTCTGCCGCTTTGTCAATCGCGTTTCGCACGCCGCTCATGAATGTATCGTCAAATTTATAAATCGCCACGCCTGCTTTTGCAAGGCCGCTTGTGCTTCCCTCGCTGTTAGAACTTCCGCAACCTGCCGCTGTAACCGCTAATGCTCCAATAATGAAAGCAGCTGTCCACTTTTTCATCTTTATAACCCCCTGGTGGATTAATTAACTACTCTTTCATTATGTCGTAGTTTGCGGATGATTCACATTTAATATCCTCATCACTTTTATTAAAATCCTCATGTGTTTGCGTTTATTGAACGACAGGGAACAGTAATTTTTGATTTTTAAGCCAAAACATATTTTCTTTTGTAATGAGCTCCACGCTCATTTCCACCCGGGATGGAATCGTTCGGCCCTGAGCAGCTTCGATCGCATGCTTGACGCTGAGATAACCCATACTGAACGGATTTTGCACGATTAACGTTTGCAGCTGATTTTCCTGAAGCAGTTCCAGAAGCTCGGGCGAGCTGTCGAAACCAACCAGCTTAATCTTATCGCCAGCTTGCCTCCGCTTAAGCTCCAGTGCTACTCCAATTGAAGTTTCCGTATTCAGCGATAAAATACCGTCAACCTTCTGCTTGTCCAAGATGCCGCTAACGGTTTGCTGGCATGCCCCGTATTCCTCCGAGCATGTTTGGCGGTCTACGAGGTGAACGCCCTTATACTCCGCTGCGGCATCACGGATGCCCCGCTCCCGCAGCGCGCCGTTAATGCCTCCTTTATTAAACGCTACGATAGCGATGTCTCCTTCGCCTCCAAGATGCCCGGCCATCTCACGCAGCGCTTCTTTCCCGGCCAAGTAGTTGTCCATACCGACATAAGAAGCCGTCTTCCCCGACGTCAGAATGCTGTCGATCGCAATTACGGGAATATGCCGCTTCGCGGCTTCCTTCAGGAACGGCTCGAATGCCGCATCGGCGTTCGCCCCGAGCACGATGGCACCCGGCTGCGCTTCCAGCGATTGCATCGCCGTTTGCAGCTGACCCTGGACATCCCCTTCATCGGCTCCGGCGGATATATGAAGGTTAATGCCGAATTCCTTAACGGCTGTCTGCGCCCCCATCGTCACATTTTGCCAGTAGTCTCCTTTGCTTGTGCGGAGAATAAGCTGTATCGTCTCGCCGGTTTGCTCCTGCTTCGGCTCCTTGTTACCTGGATATAGCGCAGAGTAGAGCAAGAAGGCCGCTATGATCAGGAGCAGCCAGCTGACTATGCTTCCTTTGTTTTTAAACATTAAGAACGGTCCCCTCCTTCGATTTGCTTAGGTATAAGAGCGGGGAACCGAATCGTAACGGTTGTGCCGACCTCCTGCTCGCTTTCAAAATGCAGCCCATATGCATCGCCGAAATAAAGCCGGATCCTTTCCTGCACGTTCTTAACGCCAACACCAGATCCTTTCGAGCTTACGGCTGTTCCCGACAAAATTTTGCCCAGCTGTTCCGCAGACATGCCGAGCCCATTATCGCTAACCTTGATGACCACTTCGCTGCCGTCAAGCTTTACGGATACAGCTATATGGCCCTTATCGACGGACGGCTCAATGCCGTGCATCAACGCATTCTCGATGAGCGGCTGTATGATAAGCTTCAAGGTTACAAAAGAAAGCGCCTCTTGCTGCAGCTCAAAGGAATAGTCGAATTTATTTTTGAATCGCATTTGCTGAATGATCAAATAGTTGCGCGCATGCTCCATCTCATCCGCGATCGTAATCAAACTCTTCCCTTTGCCTATGCTGATTCGGAACAGCTTGGACAGCGCGGTAATCGTCGTGATGACCTCTTCGTTCTTATTCATGCCAACCATGCGTACGACCGTGTTTAACGTGTTGTATAGAAAATGCGGATTGATCTGCGCCTGCAGCGCTTCCAGCTCATACTTCCGTTTACTCTCCTGCTCCGTTACAATCCGGTTCATCAACTGCTTGATGGTACCGATCATAATGTTAAACCGATCCGCCAGATGCTTGATTTCAAGCGGCCCCTCGCCGCTGACAGTCAGATCGAAATCGCCCCGCTCCACGCTTTTCATCGATAGCTCCAGACGCCTGATTGGCCTTGATATGCGGCTGGCTACCAAGCTGGACAATAGAAACACAATGAGTGCTAATGCGATCAGCAGCTTAGTCATCGAACGGTTCAATTCCGAGCTTGTCGTCATGACCTCATCCATATACGATACGCCGACCACCTTCCAGCCGACGTTGCCGATCGTCTGGACGCTTATCATTTTCGCTTCCTCTGCAGATTCATCGATAAAGCTGCCATAGGTATACTTAAGCGCAAGCTCGACATTCTCTTCCTTCAAGTTCGGATAAATGAGCTCAAGCTGCGGGTGATACACGATGTTGCCCGCCGATTCGTCGAGGATGTACACGTACCCTTTCTGCCCAAGGCTGATCCGCTCAGACAGCTCGTCAATCGTGTTGAAATTGACATCCATCAGCAGCACGCCATGCACCTGCTTGCCGTTATGCTGGACGGTGATGCTTTTGCTGAGCGATACGACCCAGCGGAACTGCTGCTTGTACAAATTCTGCACGTGGGGAAGCGATATGGACAAATGGCCTGCGGTATCGAGCGCGCTTCGGAACCAGCCTTCCTTCGAAACCTGCAGCGTGTCTTTCAATTCGACGTTCGGCAGGTCGAGCATAAGCTCCCCCCTATCGTCAAACAAAGCAAGCGCTACCGTATCGGTACGCGTGGACATCATCGATTCCAGCTGATTCCGCATCGCATCGGAGCTCACATCATCGCTTTTGCCGATTGCATGATGCACCATGTTGAACAGATCCGATGTCACCTCCACATAATTTTCGAGATTATAGCTGGCCTGATCGACGATCTGCTGCGAGTTGCGAAACGCGTTTTCCTTGGCGGTCGCCGAGAATCGGCCATACAGCACAACGCTGACAAGCAAAATAATGAAAATAGAAAACAGCGTGATCGATACCGTTAAAATATACTGAATGCTTCTGCGCTGCATCACTTCTCCTCCGCCAGGCCGCTTCTGTATTCTTTAGCAGACACTCCCGCGTATTTCTTAAAGCTGAGGCTGAAATAGTTCGGGTCCGCGAAGCCGACCTTTTCGGCAATTTCGAATGCTTTAAGCTCCGTGGTCCGAAGCAGCTCCTTGGCCGCCTCCATACGAAGCTGCAGCAAATAGGCGCCGAACGTCATTTTCAGCTCTTTCTTGAACAAACCGCTGAAATAGCCTGCGCTAATATGCAGCTGCGAGCAAAGCTTCGATATGGATAAATCACTTTCGTGATAATGGCTCTTCGTATAGCTAACGGCATCCTCTACAATTTGCTTATACGTATGCTGCCTGCGGCTGGCGATGCGGCTGCGCACCTTCGCACACAGCTCGCCGAACCATGCCTTCGTTTCCTGCACACTGTTCAGCTTCTGATATTGATTCAAAATCCCCCATCCCCCCGCGAATATATCATCGGTCTCGTTATCATGGACTTTTGTCAATTTGATTATCGCCGTTACCATTTCGAGCAAATAATGCTGGTATTCGTGTACAGGCGCCTGACTGCGGGCGATTTCGTCGAACAGCCCCTCTATTACCTCTTCCAGCTCCTTCTCTGTACCCAGCTTGATCGTACGAATCAGATTCTGCTCCTTCCATTCGTCGAAGAGGAGCTTCTCATGAACGCGGTTTTCCATATCATCGATGCAGATGATCAGGTTATTGCCAAGAATGCGCCGATAATCGAGAGCTACCGTGGCAGCTTCGTACGCATATTTCAGGCTGCCGATATCCCGCGTGAACGTTCCGACGCCGATCATAACCGGAAAGCGTAAAAATCTCTCGATACTTTGCAATATTTCTTTCAGCGCGTCCTGCGTTTGCTCCATGATTGGCACGGCATCTGCCAGCGGGCTTACAGTGAACAGCACAACCTGATCTTGATGGATGAACACTTTTCCCAGCTCATGCCTCGTCCATATTTCACTCGCAATGTTGCATACGGAAAACAGCTTCAAGTCCAAATCGGTAGACGAAGCCAGGGAATAGGAAGCCGGCTTCTCAGCGGGCTCATCCGCATTTTCCGAATGGTTCACCGCAATAATCGATACGACATAGCCTTGTCCTTCCAGCTTTAAGCCGTATTTCGCCGCTTTCACAGATATATCCCTATGCAGCTGCTTGCGGGTGATCAAGGAAGAGAGAAACTTCTCGCGAACGATGGGCAGACTTGTGCGGTAATGCTCCTCCAGCAGCGCGATATTGCTCCGCTTCTCCCGCTCCTCATCCATCCGCTTCGCCACTTCCGCAATCGTGTCCGTCAGCTGCTCAGCTGAGAACGGTTTCAAAACATACGCCTCCACCTGCAGATGAATCGCTTGCTTGGCGTATTCAAACTCATCGTAGCCGGATAAGATGACGATACGGGTAATCGGGTACATCTTCCTAGCCCATTCCGAGAGCTCCAGCCCGTTCATGTATGGCATACTAATATCAGTAATGAGCACGTCAGGCTCCATTTTCTCAAACAACTCCATCGCTTCCTTGCCGTTTCCAGCTGTTCTTACCTCCGAGAAGCCGCAGCTCTTCCAGTCGATTTCTACCATTAATCCTTCCGTAACTTCCGGCTCGTCATCAACGAGCAGCAGCTTGTACATATAGCTCCCCCTAAAAACATTGCTTTGGGCACGACGCCTTGTTAAAGGCTTCCTGCCGCCACTATCATTTTGCCACAGATTTCGCCTTTGTAAATAAAAGATCATTTTGATTCGTTTAGCTTTTGACATTCACATGCCTTATTATTCGTTTTGTATTTCGCCGGTGCTGGCTATTTGCTCATAAAATTGCTATATTACGTAAGATGAGTTAGATTTCTTATACAGATAATAGACTCCTTAGACTAAAGAATGTGCAGGTGGCAATCATGATTGAGATAAAGACATCCAAGCTTAGTGATGGAGAGTTAAATAGAGGGGTTTTTGCGACACGCGATATTGCAAAAGGTGATCTGATACACGAAGCACCGGTCATTCCCTTCCTAAATGAGGAGCATGTTCACATAGAGAAAACGATACTTGCCGATTACGTGTTTGAGTATGGCGCTAACCATACGGCTATCCTGCTGGGCTATGGCATGCTGTTCAACCATTCCTATACGCCTAACGCCTATTATGATCTTAATTTTGACAATCACACAGTCGATTTCTATGCCCATACTGCGATAACCGCAGGGGAAGAAATCCTCATTAACTATAACGGCGAGGTCGATTGTGAAGATCCTCTGTGGTTTAATGAAACGAAGTAACAAAAAGAGGCAGGTCAGCGCAAAATACGCTGATCTGCCTCTTTTGTTTCTGCTTGCATGCTTATATAAATCCCCCGTTAACACGAATCGTTTGACCGGTTATCCACTGTGATTCCTGACTGGACAGAAACAAGACAACCTTCGAAATATCCTCCGGCTCACCCAATCGTCCAAAAGAATTCATATTCGCAATCGCAGAAATTTGTTCCTCCGTTTTTCCAACTGTGAAGAGCTCCGTGTTAACCGGTCCAGGTGCGACCGCGTTGATCGTAATCCCTTTAGGACCAAGCTCTTTGGAGAGCTGACGCGTAAACTGTTCAACGGCACCTTTCGTTCCTGCATACACGCTGTAGGCTGGGAACATCGAACCGTTAACCGAAGTCGAGAAATTAATAATGCGTCCATTATCGTTCATATGTCTAGCCGCTTGCTGACAAGCAAAGTAAGTACCCTTCACATTAATAGCAAACTGCTTGTCGAAATCTTCTTCCGTTATGCTCGCTATTGGTTTCGTAATCATAATGCCGGCGTTATTGATTAGAATGTCTACTTGTCCGTATGCTTCCAGCGTTTTGCGGAACAACATCTCTATTTCTGCCACACTGCTAATGTCTGCTTGAATCGCTACAGCTTCTCCGCCCCGCTGCTTAATGCCGTCCACAACTTCCTCTGCTTTGTCCGGGTTGCTTGCGTAATTTACTACAACCTTCGCTCCGTTCCGGGCTAATTCCTCAGCGATTTCACGTCCGATTCCTCTCGATGCACCCGTTACCAAGGCTACTTTGCCAGCTAATTTATGCTCCATAATTGATTCCTCCCCGGAATGTTTTCTTATATTTTGATTATATGTGCATAACAAACAAATATCAAGTGACAAATTTATATTTTTGTCACTTATTTAAAAAATATGATTTGCAATTGGAATTCACTCATTATGAAAAGTTAAACTAGCCCATGGTATGTCGATAGACTGTTGCCCAGATGCTTATATGGTGGGGTTTTTTCTGCCATAGATCTATTTTTTAGACTTATTTCTGCGAATGGAGCTGGTTTGACAGGAATAGATCTAGATTTTAGACCTATTTTCAGTGGAAGGTGCCTAGATGCTCATTTGGTGAGGGGTTATGCTGCAATAGATCTTTTTTCTAGACTTATTTCTGTGAATGGAGCTGGTTTGACAGAAATAGATCTAGATTTTAGACCTATTTTCAGTGGAAGGTACCTCCTAGATGCTCATTTGGTGAGTGCGCGCTCCAATAGGTTTATTTTCTAAATGTTTCCGCGTTTTTCCACAACGTGTTTTTGTACAATTTAATTGCATTTACTGCTGGACATAGTAGAAGGAGCTATCCTTCAAGGTCCATACCTTTTGAGACAGCTCCATCCTATGTTTTCTAATTAGATTATGCGATTCCTGAAAGCAGCAGGTTCCATACACTATCGAACTCCGCATCCGTTTTTTCCGCCGACCATTCGTAGGCATGTCCCGGATGATGAAAACGCGAGGTTGCGATGAACAGTGCCTTGGCAATACTCTCCGATTGTCCAGGCTTGAATTCCTTGGATTTAATCCCTTCATCGATCATTTGCGCGATCTGCCCAATCAGACGGTTAACATGTGCAGTGATCATCTCAACCGCATCTAAGGTTACAGCTGTGTACATCGCAAACATCTCTGAATCATTGGCCGCATAGTTACGCTTGCTTCGAATGAGAGTGTCCAGCCATAAGCGCAAACGCTCCGTAGAGCTTCCGCCCGTTTGGCTCGCAATCTCCTCTAATGGTAGAACGATGCAGCGATGCAGCCAGCGTTCGGTGACCGCTTCCCGCAAAGCGGCTTTACTCGCAAAATGGCGATAAAGCGTCCCGTGGCTTACTTGAAGCACCTTGGCTACGTCTACAACCGAGGTTTTATCCGGCCCGAACCGTCTCAATACCTGTTCGGCCGCATCTAAAATTTGTTCCTTATTCAATGGAAGTTCATTAGTCATATTGGGCAGCAAAGCAATCGTCCCGAAGCAAATGTTCAGGAACATTCCGATTGCCCGGCACTTCCCTCCTCTCAGCGCTTTCATGCTATTATATCAAAATATAATTGAAATGACAGTAATGTTATTTTGTCATTCTTCCTCTATTTCGCGCACAGCATTATGATCTTCAAACAGATTTGACATTAAAAAAACATCAAAAAAAGGCTGAGAGCTCTCCAAAGTGAGAAGCTCCCGGCCTTATTACAGTGTGAGAAAAGCACTTCAATAACACCCTATACAGTCATTATCTTATAAAAGTATTTTTCACTCTTTCAGACTTAATAAAATAAGGAATCCATATTGCACATGTGACTATCGAACGCATAATATCTCTTAGCGAGCTGCCGTCTTCAGCCTCTTGTGCCAGAGGTATTTGTTGCAGCAGCGCAAAATCGATAATCCCAAGCAATAGATTAGTGCTATAGAAAATAATCATTAAACGTGGCAATATGAACCTTCTTTGATAAAACTGAATCAATATGTATCCGCAAAACAATAGAAATAGAACATTATATACCAATTCGAAGGATATGACCGGTCCCCACATGACATGATAATATTCTGAATCCTTTGAAGTCAGCAGCTCCCATGTCTCTTTCTCAAATGCAGGTAACGAATATTGAAATAATTGGAAAATCATCATCACAATCGTTGCATATAAGCCAATTTGGATGAGAACCAACCAGCCACCTAATCCTGAAACACCGAGCGGAACAGAATACTGTCCCCTAACCGCTTTTTCCGTAGTACCGCTATCCAAAGTTTTATGCCTCCCCCTGCTTCTTCTATTATCTAAACAGTTATCTCTTAAATCACTTCAGAGCTGTCATTCCTATATTTTCACATTAAATTACAAAAATCAACTCCTTCGATCAAATTGGCCGAGGGTTCAAGCTCCCTGTTCTGTTTTCATCATTCAACTAAGTAGACCTTCTCGCCAACATTCAACTGTCCCGTTTTTTTAACCGAAGCATACACGCCAAAATTCAAATCCATCTCCTCGTTAACCTTTTTGAGCAAAGAAGCATCTCTTTCAAGCGTATCGGGGTGGATTGTAATCATGGAACAGCGGTCGCAATAAATATCAACTTGCAATTCCGTACTGCCAACAAGTAATCGCTTTCCTATCAAATCGCTTTCATTGCATATGCTTTCGTCTAACGTTACAACTAAGTTGGCTCTAAACCGGCGTTTATCCAAACTCTTTCCCCACAGCGCTTCAAGTTTGCGCAATTCAGCATCTGTAATAATCAGAATACTGCCCATATCGACAGCCATCAGGTCAGATTGCTGCGTTTTATAGCTCAGCATAGACATTTTTTTCTTGGTATACTTTTGCATTTCAACTAATAAATCATCATCCCAATTAAATATTGTTCCGTCTGGTGATGTTACATTCACGTTGAGAAACTCCTCATCCGCGCTCTCGCCAATGAGTTCAGCCTTATAACTGAGCATGCTAGGGATATCCCGCGCGGTGAAGAAGCTGTCCCATCCTTCCTTTGTTTCATCTATAAAAGCATGACAGCGGTCGCCATATAAACCATATGGCTCGATTTTGATCGTATCTACACTTTCTCCCGCTAACGATTTTACGGGATATCTGTTTATTTCGCTAATGCTCCCAATCGATTTTAGCGTCAAATAGACTACCTCTTTTCCACACATTTTCCCGTAGAGTAATTGCTGTGCAGCGGGTTTATGCTTCGTGTTTTTCGCGTCGGAAATAACTGATCGTGACCAATATGCCAATGGATATCAAAGCGCCGAAAAGCGTCATAGACATATCTTTCTGAGAGTCCAGTATATCTCCCTGGACGCCAAGATACTCCTTAGCAAGCGTTTGAGAAGCCACCATTACGACACCCATTTCTCCGATTTCAAATAATGCACTGGACGACATAATGATGGAGAAGGTGAAGGTATACAACCATTTACGCTGCAGTCTCAATAACGCCGCGATAAATTCCCTAACGGGATAAACAATTAACAGACCGAATGAAAAGTGGACAAACCAATCATAAATCCCCCTCTTCATCCCGAAAAGGTTTTTGGCCCATAGATCCAGCGGCGTATTTTTGTACGCATAATGCGCGCCAATCATATGCAGAATGCAAAATAGAGTGATCAACAAATAAGATCGGTTGCTGAACTTGAAGAATCGATATAGGATCGCAATTGCTGCAACTGAAAGCAGCAGAACAGCATTTTCGAGGAGCCAATCTCTCATGTTCACGGGAGATATGGCAAGCGCCCCCCAGGCTAGAACGAATACAGCAATCATAAAATGCAAAGGCCGATTTTGTCTAAACGAAATTTCAGGACTCATTAATTGCCGTGACCGCGTCCATCCGCGCCGGCTATGTTTGGAAGAGCGAAGCATAATGAAATTCACCTCATAGACCAAAAGTTTAGTTTGTATTTGAAATTATCTACTCACCAACTTTTTTATAATGCCCATGAAATCCCATATTACCCCTCCAAACATCACTTGATAAAATTGGAAATTCCATCAATAATATTAAATGGAGTATATAGTGAAAAGCGAGGGTAGCTTATGCAAACAATGAAATGGCTTATGTTTATCTGTCTATTTTTTACACTTGCGGATCCGGTAGCCGCCAAAGGAATTAAACACACCGCACCACCGCTCACCATGTATATCGACGGAACCAAATTAGCGACTACCCCGTTTGTTAAGGAAGGGACGGTCTTCATCCCCATTCGCGCTGCTCTGGAGCATATGGGAGCCAATGTGATATTTTCCGAGAAAAAGATCATCGTTAAACGCGCAGAAACGGAGATTATCATGGAACCTGGTCAAAGGCGTGTAAGCATTAACGGCGAATCGGTGTCTGTAACAACGCCGCCTATCGTAATAAAGGGCAGTACATTTGTCCCGCTCCGGTTTTTCGGCAATGCGCTTGGATACGAGGTGCTGTATCAGCCTTCGGCCAAACGGGTTGTGCTTCACACCTCAGGAAACCAAGCCGTCGTCTACGGTTATGTAGAAAACTTGGATGGAGAAGGTATCCAGCAGGGTGTTGTGCTTTTGGAGGATGTTGCAGCTGGTATTACGTACGAGGTTCCGGTGCGGAACGGATTTTATCGTATCAACGTAATGCCCCACACCTACAGATTTAAAGGCTATCGCGACAATTTATCCCAAGGAGATAAGCTGGTCAATCAACAAGAGCCCTTTGAGGTATCGTCAGGCCAAACGGCATTTTACAAGCTGTCTCCCTCCCAATCAGGACTGAAGGTAACGCTGCGTGATCCAAACGGCACACCGATTGCTCAAGCAAGCGCTTCTTTCAATACATCACATGGGGCGGTTTACGTAGACTTTCGCAATGGCGTTGGTTATCTCGATTTTTATGAGCCGGGCGATTATAACTTTAATGATTTAAATATTGAAGAGGGAGCAGAGACCGACTACGACATTTATCATCCGTTTACGATTGGTGAGGATGGCGTTGTCACTACACTCGAAATTATTGCGCATCCCTCTAATATTACGGGGCAAGTAGCCGGGGAGTCGGAAACGGTCTATGGTAATCTTGATATTTGCTCAACGGGCGAGGACAAGGCCTGCTACGTACAAGGTGCTCCCGGCGGTGCCTTCTCCTTTTATTTGCCGGACGGCGATTTTGAGTGGTACAGTTATTATGATTCTTCGATTCGCCAGCATTTCAATGTGAATATCGACTTTTCCGTGAAAGATGGGATAACGCAATCGAACCTGCAATGGTCGAAGCCTATCATCAATATTCATGGGTCCGCTAGCACGAACGAGGGGAAATCGTTGTCGGGCGGTTATATCCGATTTTATGGCTCAGGCGAAGAATACTCCGCTTGGGTGGAAAAGGGCGAGTTTAGTTGCTATGTTCCGGATGGCACCTATAGCGTCAGCTATGAGCAATACTTTGACGGGTTCTATTTATTGACGTTGAATGAGTCGATCAAAGTGACCAGTGGCAAGCTTAGCATCTCTCCTGAACTCGTTTTTTATCTTTCATAAGATGCCAAAGGCCGGGAGCTCTTAAGTGAGGGCTTCCCGGCCTTACCTTTTACCCTCATGCATGTACATGATCGATTAGCCATTAAAATAGACGGGATTAGAAATGGACAACGGAGATCCGGGAGAAGTTTTTTACATGCCAAGGAGCTGTTGAGTTGGCCCAGCCCAGCAAAGAAAATGGCAGCCTGCAACTTTATTGATAAGTTCCAGACTGCCAATATTAAATTATAAGGAAATACAAATTTCTGCTTGTCGTTTTCCGGGATCGAGTAGGAAATGACCTTAGAAACGGTTTAGCTTTGTACTTGGAGCTGTTTTACGCGGCTAAGTTCCATTTCAACTAGTATCTCATTGTATTTCTCCGTATATTTTGTCACGGTCAACACGAAAGTGGAGTGGGACCACGTAAGGGGGGCCACCGAAAGGGGCTCTCCAGTCAAGGGATTCAGCTGTTCGGGGAGTACACCGCTTTCCATAGCTTGTTTATAGGTCCAGCAAAGTAAGTTTAACGGTTCTTCCAAATCGGACAATGTTTTTGCTCTCGCGATTTCCCATTCCGCCACCCAGAGTGTGCAGATAATCCACGGATTGCCGGGGATCTTTCCATGGTCGTTTGATACGCTGAAATAATAATCCCCTTCATAGCGGGCATAACCGCCAACCTCAGTTTTCACCCTCAGATTTGCTTTTATCGCTTCCATCGTACGGACAACTCTCGGATCGTCTGCCGGCAGTACACCGAAGGAAAAGAGGGAGAACATGCTGCTTTCCACATTGTAATCTTTGCTGATTGTTCCGTCGCTGTTCAGGTAAATTCCCCGCAAGAAGCGCCCTGCTTCCTCATCATACAAATGACGCAGCATGGCCGCCTTAATCGATTCCGCTTTGTCGTTGTAACGGCTGTAGCGGATGTCATCTCCGAACAATTGGGCAAAATTAGCCGCTGCCTTCAACCCGGCATACACGGAGGAGCAGGTAAAGGTGAAGATGCCTCGCCGTTCTTCCCATAAGTCATAGCTTGGCAGTGGCAGCTCCAGTTCCTGATGAGTATAGTTTAACAAAAATTTGGCTGCCGGACGGATTAACGAAGCGTACAATGACTGACAGTGCTCAATCTGCTTGGTCTTCTCATAATATTCCCATAACGTATACAATACGAGTGCGGTTTCGTCTTCTTGAATCGGCAGCTGTATTTCACCGTTCTGGATAACCGGATGCCAGCTCGATCCGACCGAACCGTCAGGATTGTACTTATGCTGTAGATACCCTTCTCTTGAAATCGCCTTTTTGCAAAATTTATAAAAATTGAATACCATTCCGCCATAGCCGGCCTTAATCATAGCCAGAGAAACCAGTGCGCCGTCACGCGGCCACATATAACTGTAGTGATCGCGGTTGAATTCCAAGACGTCCGTATCGTTAGCGGCAATAATAGCGCCATTCTGATCGATTTGGGTGCTTACGACCAAGAGGCTCTTTTTGTATAAATCTACAAGCTCCGAAGGAAGATTAGCAAAATCGTCATTTTCTTTGTTTACCCAACGCTGCCAATATACCTCGATTCGTGACAGAAGATGGTTCGGATCGTTCTCCATGACGTAATTGTTCAGTTTTTTCACATCCTGATAGGTTTCACCGACACACAACCAGTAATACAAGGTTTGCTCTTCGCCCGCATCAAGGAAAAGGCGGAAAGAGATTGTGCTGTCAACCGAGCCTTGGGCAATGGTATTGCCGCCGAGCACTCCGTCCTCAGCATCACGCCATGTTCCTTCGGCCTGATTAAACCTTTTGATACCGATACTGTATTGATGGACTCCTTCCGTAGGCGTTTTACCGTTCGCCATGATGTAAACATTCCGCTTGTAGTGGTAGACGGAATTCAAGCTGGGATCATACAGTGCGGTATCGCCTATTTCCGATTCATTCAAGTTAAAGTCGTGGTGGAAAAACAGGCGGATTTCCCGGGGTTTCGAAGACCAGTTGCGGACACGAACCCTTTTCAAATAAATATTATCCCGTTGATGAATACCGTCTTCCATGTGCAGTTCCAACTGCAATCTATCGTTTGTGGCGCGAATGTTAGTAACCAGCGAATCCGGCTGATAGCGCAATGTCCGATTCCAATCGTCTTCATCCAGCCAGTTAAACATCTCGTCCGTCCATACACCCATTTTGCAGTAATGGCCGCCCACATGATTGAGTTGTCCTACATATGGATAATAAAGATCTCTTAAGCGAAGTTTGTCATCAAAGTTAATAAGCATTTTGCTGTTTCCGATTACTAGTGGTCTAGGCATTTTCTACACGTCCTCAATTCGTCTGTTAGCATTAGTTGGTTAAATTCTGCTTTTCTTTGTGAATACCGTTGGGGCAGTCTGTTCTCCTATAAGTCTGCTTCCCTGTGTGACATATACTTCCTTGTCAAGGATAACGCGGTCTAAGACAGCCTCTTCTTCAATGACGCAATTTTGCATCAATATGCTGTTCTTAACAACCGCTCCTTTAGCGACTTTAACTCCCCTGAACAGAATGCTGTTCTCAACGGTTCCTTCAATAATGCAGCCGTTCGCGATCAGTGAATTTGTTGCTTGAATATCTCTCGTATACTTAGTGGGAGGCTCGTCCTTGATTTTGGTGTAAATGGGACCCGGCTCGAAAAAGAGCGATTCGTACACTTCCGGTTTTAATAAGTCCATACTGAATTTGTAATAATTATGAATGGAATTAATAACAGCCAGATGACCTTTATATTCAAAGGCGTATACATTTAATGCATCAAGATTGCGCATTATGACATGTCTTACAAGATCGTAGTAGTTTTGCGCCACGCTCTTTTTCACCAGATCAACTAATAATTCCTTTTTAATAATGATCGTCCGCATATACACTTTGCTGCTGTCATGCTTCAGATGGTTCTCGGTCATATTCGTGACGCGGCCATCCTCGTTCAGCTCCACCATGATCAGGTTGGCGAGGTTTTCCTCGCTGGTGTTCATTTCTTTGTAAATGATGGTAATATCCGCATTTCTCTTCTGATGGAACTCCACCACTTCGGCAAAATTAATGTTACAGATCATGTGACTGCTTGATACAACCACGTACTCCTCCGTGCTGCGGGCAAAATAATCGAGGGAACCGTAAAAATTTTGCAAATCGCCGTTAAAACCGGGAAAATGAGTATTGTTGGGAGGTAAAATGTATAGTCCCTTCTGCTTTCTGTCTAAATCCCATTCCTTCCCGGAGCCTAAATGATCGATGATGGAACGGTAGTTGTTGTGGGCAAGGACCGCAACATTATTGATCCCCGAATTCACCATATTGGATAGTACAAAATCAATCAGCCGGTATCTGCCGCCGAACGGTACAGTTGCGGTTGCCCGCGAGTATGTAAGTTCATGTAATAGCGGCTGGTTGATACTAAGATTAATTACACCTAACACATTATTCACGGTACAAGCTCCTTTGACGTTAAGATGAAATGACCATTTTATCCCCGATCAGGGTAATTTCCGTATCATACGGGCTACCGATCCGGGCGCCGTCTTCAATGACTACGCCGGAGCCAATAATAGCTCTATGGATCACGACATCTTTGCCGATGCGGCAGTTAGGCATAATGATCGAATCTTTGATCAGGCTCCTTTCACCGACTCTTACGCCGTATGATAGTACAGAATGATCGATTTCCCCGAATACCCTGCAGCCCTCATTCACCATGGAACGGTTAATTTTCGCGTTAGGCGCAATATATTGCGGCGGGAGATTAGGGTTTTTCGTGTAAATTCGAGTTTTTTTGTCATGGAGAGAAAATGGCGGCTCATCCTCGAGCAGGTCCATATGCGCTTCCCAAAGGCTGTCCAGCGTTCCGACATCTTTCCAATAGTCTTTGAACCGATAAGCTAATAAATGTTGATTGCTTTCAAGCATAGCCGGAATGATGTCTTTGCCGAAATCGTTGGATGACAATGGATTGTCCTCGTCAGCTATCAACAGCTCCCTTAATACACTCCAGTTGAAAATGTACACGCCCATAGAAGCCAGATTGTTTTTCGGAAATTTGGGTTTTTCGTCAAATTCGATAATCCGGTCGTCTTCGTCTACATTCATAATGCCGAACCGGTTGGCCTCTTCTATCGGAACTTCTATAACCGCGATGGTAGCGTCTGCGTTTGCATCCTTATGCGCCTGTATCATCGCGGCATAATCCATCTTATAAATATGGTCGCCGGAAATGACGAGCACATATTCTGGATTATATTGCTCCAAATACCCTAAGTTTTGATAAATGGCATGGGCTGTCCCTTTATACCAATTACCTCCGTTTTTTGCGACATAAGGGGGAAGTACGGTAACGCCTCCGTTTTTCCGATCCAAATCCCATGAACTGCCGATTCCAATGTAGGAATTCAGCACCATCGGCTGGTATTGGGTCAGCACCCCGACTGTATGAATTCCGGAATTGCAGCAATTGCTCAACGTAAAATCAATAATTCGGTATTTGCCCCCAAAGGGAACGGCGGGCTTGGCAAGATTGGCGGTCAGATTGAATAATCGTTTCCCTTCACCCCCGGCCAACAGCATGGCTACGCATTCTATTTTTTGCACCGGTTAATCTCCTCTCTGTCTCTCGCACTTGCTAACATTTACTCTTCCCCAGATTGTCGGTTGACGTCGAGACGCTATACTTTTACTTCCATTTAATCGACTCCTTTCTAGTATTTTTTACATTGTAAGCGAATTCATATAAGAAGTCAATATTTTCTGACAATTCAGAAAATATAAAATTAATGTTGCCATTTGCTAGAGTTATACACGATAAAAGCATGAAAATGGCCGGGTCCCGGCTCGGTTATATGTCCTGTTTTTGTCAATATTATTTTGGGCAGCAGCAGAGCCAGCTCGAACAGCATCAGATAAAAAAACAAGACATTAGCTAGAAGTATGCTTATCGAAAACAACAGCGTCATATCTTCAAAAGCCGGAGTGCCGATAAAATAATCCTCCAAGTTGAGGTGAGTAAATAAAAAGTACTTTGTCGCCCCTGCATTAAAATGATTCAATAAAGGGGCAAGTCTTGCGAGAAGATAAAGGGCTCCCTTGCTCCTTATGGAAGGTCTACGAATTTTTCAGGTTAAACACATAAAATAATGATGCAACCTCATAAATATCAAATCGAGAATCGAGAATCTTGAACGTAATATGGCTAGACTTTGGAGGGATTAATCCTTCAGGATAGACCTCGGCCGCCACTTTTTGATCCACAATAAACCGGGTAACTTTATCGGCAAAATCTTTTTTATCCAAACTTTAATATTGTTCTTCTCGTAATAGAACTGTGGATTGGTTCTAATCCTAGTCCGCTTTTCGCAAATGAAATTTTGTTCTCGTAATTGCACCTGCCACTTTTCCTGAAGTAGTGTACGTATTGTATTTATTTCTTTAACATCTACAGACAGTTCCCCATCTAAATCAAAAACATGGATGTTATTCACAATGTTATCAAGCAGTAGATTTATTATCTTTTGTTTTTTGTTAGAGTGATATCTCTGCATCGTTCCTATAGGCGTACCAGTTTCATCTTTTATAACAACAGGTGAAGTGCTCATCCGGAGATAGGGAAGAATCGCTTTATAGATCATGTGAACTCCTTTATTTGAGCTTAGTTAGTTAGGACGAGGAGCATTCGGTTAGATACGTAAACCTCAACAAGGGCTGCCGCAAATAGAATGAATAGAGCTGCAGGAACGGTCTTCTTGAGCGTATCCCAATAAAATTGTTTAATTTGCTCATAATCCTGCACTTTTACGAGGCAATACTTGCTTTGGTTGACAAATGATAAGCATTAATAATGGCGTAGATCCAAACGATTGGATAGACGAAAATACCTATAATAAGTGACATCATCATAATAGAGACAAACTCCAACAGAAGTAAGACAACACCCTTTTTTACGTGACCCAAATATAAATGACCAAGACCCGGGTAGATCACAGAAAGTAAAATAGCTAACCATGGCTTCTTCATAAACTTCACCCCCATTCTCGATATGTTGTTTCAATCTTATGGGGAAGTGCAAACATTCTTTAATATACTCCGGTATCCTTGAGGTATTGACCACTTGCTTGAAGCAGTGGTCTTTCTCTCGTTATCAGGCCGGAACGGAAGAAGCTTGGTGCTTTCAAAAAAAGTAAACCGGAAACTAAATATGTCATATAATTCCACGCAATGTAAATTTGTATTTTCCGAAAATAAGTTTGCGCCACGCAAACGAGGGCTTAGTCAGTCCACCTCTCGGCAAACCTTCCCAGCCCATGCCCGCTTTGAACGGCGCGAAACGGCCGGCCGAGTGCTGCTTATTCCCAAACGGGACTGCGAGTATAATCGGCTCCTGCACACAAAAGCCGGGAGACACCTCATGGGGTGGCTTCCCGGCCTTTTTTGCTGCTTTGATTCATCTATCCCTTATGCTGTATTTATTCAATAGGCAGGATGATATCGACGGTCGTCCCTTGATCTACCTTACTTTTTATTGATATACGCCCATTGTGTCCTTCTATTATTTTATTCGTTACCATTAATCCGAGCCCCGTTCCAGTCTCTTTAGTAGAATGAAACGGTTCGCCCAGCTTTGGCAGTTGTTCCTCAGGAATACCTATGCCTTGATCAATAAACCGGATTAATATTTCATTAGGCTGAATATTTTTAATTTGAATACGGATTATGCCTCCGTTATTCATCGCTTCCAGAGCATTTTTAAGAATGTTAATAAAAACCTGCTTCATCTGATTTTCATCACACTTGATTAAGGAAATGTCACTATCATATTCGGTTATCATTTGCACATTTATAAGGTTGGCCTGTGCGCTAAGCAGCAGTACGATACTCTGCAGAATACTTTCCAAATTTTTTTCTTCCAGAGAGCGGACTGCCTGCGGATTCGAAACAATCATAAATTCATTTACGATAAAATTGATTCGTTCGATCTCGGCTTGCATAATCTCAAAATAATTTTCATAACCAAGATTTTTCGAATTTAATAATTGTAAAAACCCTTTCAAAGAAGTCAACGGATTCCGGATTTCATGCGCAACCCCCGCTGCCAATTGACCAACCACGGAAAGCTTTTCCGACTTCCTGATCATTTCCTCTGTTCGCTTTCGCTCTGTTATGTCTCTCATCACATTTTGAATCACGGGCTTACCCAAATATTTATCAATACAGATGCATGAGGTTTCGACATCGATAATCTCTCCGTCTAATCGGATAATCTTCTGCTCCACGCATTCCGAACGTTCTTCCGTCGGTATAATAGACCGGCTTCGTTCTATCTCCATCTCATGATAGTCGGGATGTAAAAAATCAAAGATTGGTTTTCCTACTACTTCCTCAATTGTGGTCGCCCCAACTACTTTCAAAGCAGCATCGTTCGCATAAATCAAAATACCGTCGCTATGAATCGTTATGGGTTCAGGCGAAAGCTTAATGATTCTACGGTATCTGGACTCGTTGTCACGAAGCATTTCTTCTATTTGATTCCGCCTATAATTATTTATCTGCATAAGTAAATAAAGCAGCCATGCCATTACAACGACAAAGAAACAGCCTTTAATCGTTTGTATTCTAGTTATAATTTCCGCATCCTTGAAAAATATAACCAATACATTATCAGTCAGTACAATCCACAGAACTGTAATAAGTACATAGATGAATACTATTTTTAATATGTTCCGCCTTCCATTGGACTTTTCTTGTCTGTTTGAGTCCATCATAATTCCCTTCTTTTCCCTATAAGTTAATTCGAGCCTGTGGACGATGGGATTGTCAGGGATAGAGCTCCAATCGCTTCAGCTGTCTGATTTCATTCTCTGCAACGGGTAACAATCAGCATATGTAGAGCGTCTTTTCAAAAGGGATTTACATTTAGTTTTTTTACATAAAAAGTATTAACTGAATGATATTATCCTTTTTTACCTTATTTAACGGAAAATATTTTCCTAACATGACCGAGTATAAGACAATTTATTTTCCTAGTCAATGCTAATTTGGATAATTTCCAACGATCATGCTAGGATTTAATTTTAAGTTAACAATGAACGCACACAGCACGGGTTGAATAATAGCCTGCAGCCCCATTATGCTGAGACATCCCTTATAAACTAAGCAGCCAGCGGTATTTATGTTCACAAATAATTAATGCTGCAAAGCAGAAAATTCCTATTCGGTTGCAGACAATTTGTTTTCTATTGCAAATTGAATTGACGTGAAATATAATTTGTCTACTCAGGAAAAAATTTTCCTGCATTTGAATCGGTCAATCTCATTCGGGAGGTGATGAACATGAAAATAACGATAAATGATATAGCAAAAATGGCCGGGGTTTCTATTTCTACAGTCTCAAGAGTGCTCAATAACAGCAAACCCGTTAAAGAGGAAGCACGGAAACGGGTTATGGAAGCAATCAAGCAAACCGACTATCGCCATAGCGCTTTAGCGGGCGGTGTTAAGAAAAGTGAATCTTGTCTGATCGGCGTCATTATTCCGTTATATATCCATACGGTATTGGACGAGTTTATCATTGGCATCAAAAACGTAGCCAATTTATATGGGTATGACGTTTTGATAACACAAACAGATGGTACCATCGAAAGCGAGCTTCATCATTTGAAGCTATTTCGCAAACTCCAAACTCACGGCATTATTTTCGCAGGAACGCCTATACATAAAAAACATGCCGACTTTATCGAAAGCACACCGTGCATTGCGATCGGCCAAATCTCAAGCATTCCTTCCATTCCTTCTGTACATGTGGATAACATAACGGCTGCATATGAAGCTGTAACCTCCCTGATACATAAGGGCCACCGCAATATTGCGATAATACGCGGCACAGGCATATCGGCCGTAGGTGGAGAGCGTTTTATAGGCTACCGGCAGGCTTTAACGGAGGCGGGTATCTCTATACGCAAAGATTGGGTCGTGGATAGTGAGTTTTCCGTTGAGGAGGGAATGAGGGCGATGGGCAGAATTGCAGCATCAGGTTTGTTGCCTACCGCTGTATTTTGTTCAACGGATCTCATGGCTCTGGGAGCGATGAATTATTTACTCGACAATGGCCTTCGCATCCCTGAAGACATTTCCGTTTTCGGCTTTGACGGCACCTACATGTCAACAATAGTAAGACCTAGACTTTCGACAGTGGAATATTCCGCTACGGAGATCGGCATGACGGCTGCCCGCAATCTGTTCAAAATGATCAAAGGCGCCACGGATATTCCGCAGCATACCAATGTCACGCATTATTTAGCGATTCGCGACAGCACGCATTGAGCTGCATAGCTGACTCAGGTTAATGTTTCGTTATCAATTAGTTATCACCAATAGATTACATTAAATAAAGTCGAGTTAATAGCAAATTAACAGACATCTTACACTAAAAAACAGATTTATATAATCACTATAACTCCCAAGTGCAGGCACTCTTGATCGCTCCCTCCCGTTGAGCATAGAGAAAGAGCAAGTTAGTTCCTCTCCGCGAATGTCCTACATATAATGGCTTCTGGAGGTGAATATATTTTGCTACAAATGCCATGGTATACAAAGGCTGTGGGGTTAGTCGGCCAGCCTGTCGGAGTGTCATTGGTTAACGGGCAAGGTGTAACGGGGGTTTTATGCAGCGTCACCGGAGGCACCGTGGTCCTGCAAGAATACTTGTACCAAAGCCAATTTGCCACCAAACAATACCCTTTCAATACGATTCAGGATATTAATTCATTTCCGGGCTGCAGCGTTCCCGGCGCTTTGTTTTGACATCCAATATTTCTGGACGCAAAAAAACGAACCGTTCAAGAGTCGCCTTGACGGTTCGTTTTTTACGTTAATCTAATGCTACCTAAAATCAGGAGGAATACGGCGTGCAATTCCTGTTAATATTGCCGCTTCGATGACAGCATTTCTGACTTTAGCGACGACCTGATCATTAAATATACTTGGAATAATATATTGTTCGTTTAATTCTTTTTCAGTCACAACTGAAGCGATGGCCCTTGCTGCAGCGAGTTTCATTGGCTCGTTAATGCAGAGAGCCCGGCAATCAAGCGCACCTCTGAAAATTCCGGGGAAAACTAGTACGTTGTTGATTTGGTTTGGATAGTCGCTTCGACCGGTTGCAAACACGCGAACATGCGGAAGAGCCTCTTCAGGCCTAATTTCAGGATTCGGGTTAGCCATAGCGAAAACGATATTATTGGATGACATCCTCTCTACATCCTCGGCGTTCAATAATCCGCCCCTCGATACGCCGATGAATACATCCGCATCCTGAATCACTTCCTTCAATGATCCCGGGTGCGTTTCGACTTGCGGTTGATCCGCAAGCCACTGCCACATGGGATACGGATAATTTCCTCCGCGTACGATGGCTCCATCGCGATCTACAGGAACCAACCTTGTAACTCCAGCTGCAAGCAGCATTTTGCAAATGGATACACCGGCAGCACCGATACCATTCACTACGACGCGAACGTTTTCCATTCGTTTTCCAACAACCTTCAAAGCATTCAATAGTCCTGCAATGACAACGACCGCTGTACCATGCTGATCATCATGAAAAACAGGGATATCCAGTTCTTCTGATAAACGGGCTTCAATCTCAAAGCAGCGGGGCGAGCTGATGTCCTCCAAGTTTATACCGCCAAATATCGGACTAAAAGCCTTGATTGTGCGTATAATTTCCTCTGTATCTTTTGTATCTAAGCATAAGGGAAATGCATCGACCTCCGCTAATTGCTTAAATAACATCGCTTTCCCTTCCATAACCGGAGCAGCTGCATATGGACCGATATCCCCTAGGCCTAAAACGGCGGTGCCATCCGTCACAACGGCTACTGTATTTCTTTTGATCGTCAGAGAATAGGCCTTTTTAGGATTTTCATAGATCGCTGTGCAGACGCGGGCAACGCCCGGCGTGTACACCGTTGATAAATCATTCCGGTTCTTAATCGGAAGATTGGGCTTTACCGAAATTTTACCTCCAAGATGTGCCAGAAAGGTTCGGTCGGATACGTTTATCAGTTTGATTCCTTCCTGCAGCTTGAGCGACTCTATTACCTGTTTATCCACCGTATCCGCTACTTCTATAGTAATGTCCCGAACAGACGATTCTTTACCGGGACGAATGACGTCAATGGATGTAATATCTCCGCCGGCTTTACCGATTGCAGAGGCAACATCGCCGAAAGAAACCTTAGCATGGTTTAATTCCAGTCGAAGAATAATACTATTATAGGCCATACGGATACACCCCTGTTCTCATTTTTCTGAAACACGATAACGTCCTAACCGATACCCTGTAGTAAAAAATAAGGCTGTTCCGCAGTCAGATCCTTCTGCTGCAGGCACAGCCTTATCTTATTTATTCTTACCTCTGCTGTCGAATGAGGCTGACTGCTTCAAAGGCTCGAGAACTAGTCTCCCGGGCAATCTCAGCACTGAGACCAATATGGGCTGCCGGATCAAGAAGCTGTTTTATCTCTGCTAAACTAAGGTGTCCGCTAATCCGGGAATCTTTCGAAAGCACATCAAAAAATGTTATTTCAGCACCGCTTATCGACACTTGATGTGCTGCATCATGAACCACTTCATGAGCGGTTTGACGACCAATCCTATTGGCCAGTGTCATCATAACTGCCTCAGCATTGATGAGACCGCCAGAAAGCGCCAGGTTAACTTTCATCCGTTCAGGATAAATCTCAAGACCAGTAAGCAAAGCGTGAATGGCTTTGAGTATATCGCTAGTCAAAATAGAGCTCTGTTCAACTGCATTGTCCATCATCGCCGAACGAGTACCGTCAACTTCATGCGACTGGATCATCGCCTCTAGCGCTACGGGGACCATGGCTCTGATCTGCGCAGCTTTGATTACTACCTCGCCACATTTTTTTGCATTTCTTTTTTGCGGCATCGTCGAGCTTCCAACATCTCCCTCAGGCAGACGTTCACTGACCTCTCCAAATTCAGTAGCCATTAGACGCGCAACTTCTTCTGCAATTGAAGTTAATGTAGCCGCGATCATTCCAAGGAGCAGCACAAACTCCGCAAAGAAATCAACGATATTTCTTGCAGGTACAGTCATCGGAGTCAGTCCTAACCGCAGGGCCACACCTTCCTGTACAGCTGGACCCCTATCGCCTAAGCTCGCAAAAGTACCGACAGCACCACCTGTCATAGAAGTAAAAAGACGTGGTTTGACCTGTTCCAAACGTTCTAAATGCCTCATCATCACATCAGTCCAAGTTGCAACCTTAAACCCGAATGTGATAGGTACAGCTTGCTGCCAATGCGTACGCCCTGCCATTAGAGTATCAGCGGTCCGTTCACCTAAAATAGCCAAAGCTTCTACTGCATCGCATAGCTGATTTGTCAAAATGCGTACGGCGGAGCGAATGCCAAGAACATCGCCGGTCTGCTGAATGTTTTGCGTGGTAGCGCCCCAATGAACATATCCGCCTTCAGGCTCCCCGACAACCCTAGACAACTCGGAGACTAGCGGCATCATAAAGTGACCCGTAATAGCCTGTTCAGCTTCCAGACGTTTTTCATCTATCAATGCAAGTTTAGAAGACATCGCAATTTTATCAGCAGCTGATTGTGGAATGATCCCTAGGTCAGCCTGTGTCAATGCTAAGGCTGCTTCAACATCCAAGTAACGTTGAAGACGTGACCGAAGGGAGAAAATCTCTTGCAAACTCATATTTATATCCTCCAGAAATGAAACATGTTAATTGCTTATTTTACTTGCTCCCTTATTTTTCACATACCAGTCCGTAGCTTCCTGAATTACTTGGTCCCCGCCGCGCTTCTTCCAGTCCTCCACGAATTTGTCAAAGCTATCAAGAGAATCGCGTCCGGTAATGATTTTGGCGGCCGTTTCCATCCAAAGGCCGGTGAATTGAAGCTCAGGCCTCGACGTTAGCGTCGGCGGAATCGGCATATCCATCCCGTCATTTATCCGGCCTTCGCCGGTAGCGATTTCAAGTGCGGTGGCGACATACTCCCCGTTTTCGCGTTTCTCCATATACTCCTGATTATGAATATAACTCGGCCCAATCAATCTCAACCATTGAAGATGGATCTGTTCCCTTTCTTGATCAGCCTTTGTGCTCAACGGCTTGTACACCATCTTGCCGTTCTCTATTGTAAAATCATCACCCTCAAGACCGTAATTCAAAAACTTCTGCGCATCTGCGGAATAGAACCATTCCAGAAACTTCAATACATGTTCCGGATGCTTGTTGGACTTCGGAATAACCCAAGCGGAGAGCGGGTTTACTTCCGAGCCGATCAAGTTGCCGCCTTTGCCGTCCGGTCCGGTGGGAGCAGGAATATTGATGAATTCAATAGGCGGATTAAGCGTCTTATTCGTTGTTGCTGTTTTGTCGGGATATTCCGCGGCGTGCACCCACATGCCAACCCGGTTGCCTTCGATTTTTTTTCCCCAATCAGCCGCCTGATTCAGAAAAATTTCTTTATCCATTAAATTTTCACTATACATCTGTTGATGCAGCTTCAACGCCTCTTTCATTTGCGGACGAATGAAATTAGGAATCAGTTGGTTATTTTCAAATTTCCAGCCCTCCGGGCTGGCATCGTACGCTCCAAAGAAAACATTGCCGAAGTCAAAATTTTTCCGGCCGGTAAACGGAATTTCATCCGCCTTGCCGTTGCCGTTCGGATCCTTGTCCCTAAAGGCGCGCAGCACATTCAAGTATTCTTCAACCGTCTTCGGAACTTGCAGTCCGAGCTTATCGAGCCAATCCTTACGGATGTATACAATTCGATTGTTAGGAGTAGGCGCTTCGCCAGGAATGGCATATATTTTCCCATCCTTGTTAACAAGCGATGAATCCCAAAGGTTTTTTCCGATCTTTGTTTTCAAACCGGGAGCATATTTATCGAGCAATTCGTTCAAGTCATAAAATGCGCCATTGTTCAGGGCCGAAGCCACTTCAGGAGAAGTAATCCCATTAATGACCTGGATCGCATCAGGAAGCTCGCCTGCCGCAAACATCAGGTTCAGCTTTTTAGAATATTCACCTTGGGGCATAGACTCTATGCGAACATCGGTTTTAGAAAGCTCCCTCAGTTTTTGAACATATTTGTCCTCGTTAATATTAGGTGAAGAGACAATATACGGCATATTACGATCGCTCATAGCCAGTTTGACTGTCGGCGCTGCCGCTTCGCCGTTTGCTGCAGCCGGATTTTCGTTCTCTTTCCCGGAGCATGCCGCCATTAAACTTCCAAGTAAAGATATACAAACCAGGGTAGTAATCGCTTTCTTTTTCATGGAACGAGATCCCCCTCAATCATCTGTATTTGATTAATAACCTATCCCTTTACAGATCCAATCATTGCACCTTTGACAAAATGCTTCTGTATGAATGGATAAATCGACATCACCGGGATGGTCGCAACGATAATCGTGGCCATCTTGACGCCTTCTCTCATTGTTATTGATGTTGCATCGCCGGCAGTCCCATCCATTAACTGCTTTAATTTGACTTGCAGCGGGAACCAACTGGCATCACGAATATACATCATCGCCGCAAAATACCCGTTCCAATGCGCGACGGCATAAAACAATCCAATTGTAGTCATAACAGGCATGGATAAAGGCAGCACAATGCTCCAGAAGGTGCGGTATTCACTGCATCCATCCATTCTCGCAGCCTCGGTCAGGCCATCCGGAATATTTTGAAAAAATGAGATCGTGATCAGAAGATTAAACCCGCTCACCAGCGACGGAATCATGACAGCCCACAACGTATCCAGCATCCCTAACGACTTGACTAGCAAATAAGTAGGAACGATTGGCGCCGTAAAAATCATGGTGAATAAGACGATAAGAAGAATGGTCGATCTTCCCTTAAGCTCCCGGCGTGCCAAACCATAGGCCATGAGGGATGTAAAGGTCAAATTTAATGCAGTGCCCAAAACGGTAATATAAACGGATATACCGAATGACTTCCAAAAACCTGCATCGTGAATAACGGCAGCATAATTTTCCAACGTGAAATTCACCGGGAAAATAGTGACCAACCCTTGTAAAATAGCACTTCCCTCGCTAAAGGATCCCGCCAAAATATTAAGGAAAGGCAGCAATACGGACAAGGAAACGAGTGAGAGAAACAAATAATTGCCTGCTTCGAACCATTTTCGAGATTGATTGACTCTTGTCACGACCCCCATCCCCCTAATAGATAGAATTTCCAGTCGACTTCTTGCTGATCGCGTTTGCTCCCAAGATGAGTACCAGACCTACCAAGGATTTAAATAGACCAATAGCAGTTGTATAGCTGTACTGCCCGCCAAGAAGACCTACGTCATAAATATAAGTGTCCAAAATATCGCCGGACTCGCGCACGAGAGGGTTCAGCAAAATATAAATTTGCTCGAATCCCAAATCCAAGATGTGGCCGATTTTCAGCAGCAGCAGTACCATGATCGTAGGCAGTAAAGACGGAATCGTGACGCTAAACACTTGACGCAGCTTTCCTGCACCGTCGACTTCCGCCGCTTCATACAATTCCGGGCTGATTCCAGTAAGCGCAGCCAAGTAAATGATCGTTCCCCATCCCGCTTCCTTCCATATTCCCGAAGCAACGACAATACTGCGGAAATAATGCGGCTCCTGCATAAAAAATATTTTTTCAAGCCCAAAAGCATTCAACGCCAGATTGACCAGACCCGCATCGGGAGACAGTAAGCTTATTACCATACTGCCCAAAATGACCCAGGATAAAAAATGCGGTACGTATAGAACCGTCTGCAGAACCCGCTTCGCCGCCATTTTACGCACTTCATTCAGCAAGAGCGCAAGAATGAGCGGCGCAGGAAATCCGAAGACTAGCTGGTACAAGCTAATTAACAACGTATTGCGCAGCACCCTGTAAAATTCAGGATAGGTGAATAAATTCACGAAATGCTTGAATCCAACAAACTCGCTGCCCAGCATTCCTTT
>DATJKM010000165.1:0-3665 GCA_035491515.1 Candidatus Udaeobacter sp.
CGTATGTCATCGTTCATCACCTTCATCCTAGTAACACGTAAATAATATTCGCTATACTTCATGGTTCTCCTGCTCATTTCGCAAAACTTTTGTCAACTTTTGTTGAAAACGACTGCGATCGTCATTATTCATCGCTTTCGGGCCTCTTGTTTTGCCTCCGGTACGCCTGCGCTTCGCAAGCTCATGTCTCCGCTCCATCAAATAATCGATGTTTTCATCCGAGTATTGCTCCCCCCTGGGAGACAATACGATGGCGCCTTTGCCGATCGCGATACATGCCAGTCCGAAATCCTGCGTTACGACTATATCGCCGCGTACAATATGGTTCACGATGTACAAATCAACGGATTGATTGCTCCGGTCCACCTGAACGATATCAACGCCTGGCTGCGGCTCGAGCCGATGGTCATGAGAAGCAACCATCAGCACGCGAACCGAAAAGCGTCTAGCCGTTTCGCCTATTTCTGCTTTTACCGGGCATGCATCCGCGTCGACCACAATAGTAGGTTGCTCTAGTCGAATATGAGATCACCGCTCGAATTCAATTTCTTTTCCTGTACTATTATATACGGCATAACCATAAAAAATCCTGCCGCCTGCAGTTAAGGCATCCGTACATATTCCATAATCAAACTTGCTGTTTCTTCAACGGCTCGATGCGATACGTCAATTACGACACAGCCAAGCTGCTTCATTATCGTATCGGCATAGTGAAGTTCTTTTTCAATACGGTCTGGCGTCGCGTAGGAAGCAGTGTTAGGCAAGCCTAACGCCTTGAGCCGTTCTTTCCGGATCGTATTCAAGTAAGGAACTCCGATCGTCAGTCCAATAACTTTGCGCTTTGGAAGCTTAAACAATTCGTCCGGCGGCTTCAGCTCCGGTACAAGCGGCACATTCGCAACCTTAAACTTCTGATGCGCGAGATACATGGATAAAGGCGTCTTCGATGTGCGCGACACGCCCACCAATACGATATCCGCTTTCAGCACGCCCGACGTGTCTCTTGCGTCATCGTATTTAACCGCAAACTCGACGGCTTCGACCTTCTTGAAATAATCCTCGTCAAGCACATGATTGAGGCCGGGCTCTTGACGGGATTTGCGCCCGGTACGCATTTCAAGCGTTTCTATAAAAGAGCCCAAAAGATCGATGGCGACGACGCCGTAGGTTTCAGCATGCTTCCGCATGCAGTCGCGAAGATGCGGAATGACTAACGTATACAGCACGATGGCTTCGGCTTGCTTGGCCTGCTGCGCGATCCGCTGCAAGCTTATCTCATCCGTAACAAAAGGAGCTCTGCGGATATCCGTGTTGATCGGATGAAACTGCGCGATCGCCGCACGTACAACAAGCTCCCCCGTATCCCCGGCAGCATCGGATACGACATATACGATTACTTCTGTATTCGAGTGAGACATGATCCATCATCCTCCTGACTGAGCCGATTACCAAACTAGCTTCGAGAAATCAGCAATAATCGCAATATCGTCAGCAATTCCGGCAAGCGTAGACAAACGGTTAGCGCGTACTTCCTCATCAGGCGCCATGACCATAACCTTCTCAAAATAAGTATGAATAAAAGGCTTCAATGATGATAAGGTTTGTACAGCTTTGGCAATATCTCCATTTTCAATCGCCGTACGGAAGATTGGGCGCTGCTGCAGCCATTTCTCGTAAAGCTCTGTTTCCACCTGCTCTGCGAACAAAGCTGGATCAACCGCTCTAGCAGTCGCTTTGGAGCCTAAATTGCTGACCCGGTTAAACTGCTCCACCGTCAATTTGAATTCTGAGCGGTCATCGCTTGCTGCCAGTGCTTGAACAACTGCGGCACGTTCAATTGTCGATTTCAGATCGGTAAATCCAGAAGCCATTACCGCATCAACGACATCGTAGCGGACGCCTTGCTCGGACAATACATTTTTGACACGAAGGGCGAAGAAATCGGAAAGATCCTTGCGGATATCCGCTGCTTCACGCTTCAGACCGCGAGCTTCATGAACAGATAGGGCAGCATCGTACAAGTCGTTTAGTTCCAGCTTAAGGCCATGCGCCAAAATGATTTGAACAATTCCCGCAGCTTGTCTCCGGAGTGCGTAGGGATCCTGTGAGCCCGTCGGTATAATGCCGATGGAGAAGCAGCCTACAATCGTATCGATTTTATCCGCTAAACTTACGATAGCTCCCGTTAATTCGGAAGGAGCGCGATCGCCTGCAAAACGCGGCTGGTAATGTTCATTAATTGCTTTCGCCACCGGTTTGCGCTCTCCTGCTTTAAGGGCATAATCTTCGCCCATAATTCCTTGAAGCTCAGGAAATTCATAAACCATTTGCGATACGAGGTCGAATTTGCAAATATCTGCGGAACGGCTAATGTCTTGCGAGCTTTGCTCGTCTATGAGCAAATGCTTGCTTAATAGGTCGGCTGTCGCACGAATCCGTCTTACTTTGTCGGCAACTGAACCGAGCTCTTCATGATATACGATGTTTTCAAGCTTCGAGAGAGCATATTCAATTGTGAGCTTATGATCCTCTTCATAGAAAAACTTCGCATCTGAAAGTCTGGCGCGCAATACTTTTTCGTTACCTTTTGCAACTAGCTCGATCGATTTAAGGTCACCGTTACGAACGGTTACGAAAAATGGCTGAAGCTGGCCTTCGCCGTTGAATACCGGGAAATACCGTTGATGCTCGCGCATCGAAGTAATAAGCACCTCTTGCGGAATATGAAGGAACGCCGGATCGAAGCCGCCAAACAATACGTTTGGATATTCAACCAGGAAAAGAACCTCTTCAAGCAAATCCTCTTTGATTGCAATCTCCCAGCCCTTTTCATTAGCCAGCCGGTTGATCTGGTCAACGATCAGCTGCTCGCGCTCGCTAACGTCTGCGATAACATGCTGCTCGCGCAAACGCTCTACGTATTGAGCCGGCTCTTTGACGGTTGCATCATTCCCTAGGAAGCGGTGTCCGCGCGATACATTACCGGTCTGTACGCCCGTAATTTCAAATGGGATAACGTCTTGCCCGAACAATGCCACTATCCAGCGAATCGGTCTGACAAAGCGAAGCTCATGGCTTCCCCAGCGCATGTTTTTCGGGAAAGACATCGACGTAATAAGCGACAGTAAGCCTTCCGGCAGGACAGCCGCTGTCTCTGCGCCAATGCTGCTTTTTCTCGCGTAAACATACTCAACGCCTGCCAGTTCTTGGAAATAAAGCTGCTCAGGTTCTACGCCTTGACTGCGGGCGAAGCCAAGCGCTGCTTTGCTCCAATTCCCCTGATCGTCCTGGGCAATTTTACGCGAAGGCCCCTTTGCTTCCTCGCTCATATCGGATTGCTTCTCAGCCACATCCTGAAAAAGAACCGCAATACGTCGAGGTGTCGCATATACGTTAACGGCTCCATGCTCGATGCGTGAATCGGTCAGCCATTTTTCCATTTTATCCTTTAGCTGGTTCATTGCGCCGCGCACGAAACGAGCCGGTACTTCCTCTAGTCCAATCTCAAGCAACAAATCTCTAGCCATGCTGCTCCACTCCTTTCTTCAGCAACGGGAATCCAAGACGTTCTCTTTCCTCAAAATAAGTCGATGCGCAAGCGCGCGCCAAATTTCTTACTCTTGTAATATAGCCCGTTCTTTCAGTGACGCTGATAGCGCCGCGCG
>DATJKM010000166.1:0-5525 GCA_035491515.1 Candidatus Udaeobacter sp.
GAATAACGGCTTTTCATGACGCCCAAATCGCCTTGGCCGTTTTCTATGATGTGCAGGGCGTCCATATACTCCTCATGCGTAACAACTAACATCGATTGTACCGGCTTAATATGAGTAGGATGAATAATCGTTTTTCCGATAATGCCATTTTCCTTGTCCATCGCGACTTCGCGAATAAGCCCGTCCACATACCGGTTAATATAATCCATGCGCAAAATCCGTCCGTTTCGTCCCATGCTCTCCTCAAACGGCGTCTGCCTCAGCTGCGGCTTAAACACGCGGTCGCTCTTGAAATACTCCCATACGGGACCCGAGATGACAAAATGATTATCCATTCTGCCAAATATGTTTACGATATCCGCTATGCAATCCCGAATGACGCCAATGTCATAAATCGTATGGTCCGGGCTTCTCCGAAGTCCGAAGAGACTCGAAAAATCCGTTGCGCCGATCCGAACATTCAGCACATACTCTTTATACTCATTCAGCAGCGCCGAAATGCCCAGCAGCGTTTCGACTCTCTTCTCGCGGTAAATAACCGCTGCGCTCTCCAAAATCGGCATGCCGTACAGCACTCTGCTTGATCGCATTTTGCGCTTGTTATATTCAGCCAAAATTCTTAAGTACTCGCCGCCGGTCTCTACGTTGAATTTCGGAAACACGATTCCCGTAACGTATTCGATCTCTTCCCCGAAAAACGAGAGCAGCCGTTTCAGTTGATCGACAGAGCGTACTCTTATGAAAATAAGAGGAATATCGTCGGCACGCAATAAGCCTATTGCAATATAGCGGCCGATCGTAAGCAGCGTTGCTTTCAGCATCTCTTCCGCGTACTCGAGCTGATTATCGCCCACCGCGTCTTCAAGGTCTATCACCATTGACACGAGTCCTTCGTGTTTTACGGCTACCAAATCGTCTGCTATGTTATCCTTGGTTGCCGGCATGTAAAGCGCAGCGCCAATCGCATGAGCAATAATTTCTTTGTCAGCATCATTATTGAACTGAGTCGGAAGGGAGTAAAAGAAATTTTGCTCTTCTTCATTGGTAAGATAGTTAAAGTACCTCAAAGTCATCCCTCCTAAAAGTGTTGTGAAGCAAGCAGAGAGTTAAAAAATATCCCTCGCGGTCCATGGAGGGATATTTCGAATGTATTTGCTAGTCTAGACGGCTTTCTAATCTATATAAATCTCCTACGACAATTGCGGTATCATAGAGAAATGTTTTCCAAAATCAATTCCACGCCATTCGCCTTAGTAATAAAATAGGGTGACCGTTGCGATCTATCCCCGTCACCCTAATCGTTATGTTCTACACAACTCTTCTATTTCGTGAAGACTGCAAATGCTAGGTTTGAACGCCGAAGTCATTGCAAAGTCCCTCTAGACCGTTTTGGTAGCCGCTGCCTACTGCGCTAAACTTCCATTCGCTGCTGTAGCGGTAGAGTTCACCTACTACGACCGCTGTTTCGATAGAGAAATCCTCGCCCAAATCGTAGCGGATCAGTTCCTCGCCAGTTTCCTCATTTACCACACGAACGTACGCATTCGCAACCTGACCGAAGTTTTGGTTTCTTTGCTTAGCATCATGAATCGTAATACAGAAGGCAACCTTCTGCGTATCCGCAGGTACAGCGGACAAGTTGATTTTTATGCTTTCATCATCGCCAGCGCCTTCTCCGCTTCGATTATCTCCGGAGGAGACGATGGAGCCGTTCGTGTTCGATCTGTTATTGTAAAAAATAAATTCCTTCTCGCTGCTCACTTTGCCGGACGCATTCAGACAAAATGCCGTCGCATCCAAATCAAACTGATTTCCGCCATCATACTTATTAACATCCCAGCCGAGGCCCACTGCAATTTTGGTCAACCCCGGGTTCGATTTAGTCAGATCGACCTTCTGCCCCTTAGATAAATTAACTGGCATGAAAATGCCTCCTCGTGGAATATACGTAGCAATTACACTTCTTTTTGGTTTTAAAAAAAGGGTCGCCGCAGGCGACCCTTCACGGGTATATGGGTACGATTAGTTAGTAGCTAGTCCGAAGTTGCGTGCAAGACCGCCTAGGCCGTCTTGGAAGCCGCTTCCGACTGCGCTGAATTTCCACTCGCCGGAATGGCGGTAGAGCTCGCCGACGATAACCGCCGTTTCAATGGAGAAGTCTTCTCCCAGGTCGTAGCGGATGAGCTCCGTGCCGCTTTGATCGTCAACGATGCGAACGAAAGCGTTGGACACTTGTCCAAAGTTTTGGCTGCGTTCTTGTCCGTCATAGATGGTGATGCAGAATGCGATTTTTTCCGTTGCTGCAGGTACAGCATTAAGATCAACAGCTACCTTCTCGTCATCGCCATCGCCTGCGCCCGTACGGTTATCGCCAGTGTGAGCGACGGAGCCGTTGCCGTTTTTCGGGTTGTTGTAAAAAATGAAATCAGATTCGGAATTTACTTTACCTTGTCCGTTTAAACAAAAAACAGAAGCATCAAGGTCAAAATCTTTTCCGCCATCATATTTATTAGTATCCCAGCCTAGACCTACTGTAATTTTTGTAAGACCCGGGTTTGTTTTCGTGAGATCGATTTTTTGGCCTTTGGATAAGCTAATCGCCATTTGGAATGTCCTCTTTTCTGGGTAAAATTATTGGTATTGACGAGCAAGTATATCGACATGAGCAGCGTGAGCGCCTTCGCCGATTGCGTTGAATTTCCATTCACCATTATGTCTGTAAAGCTCGCCGACGATCAATGCCGTTTTACCGGAATAGTTATCCGTTAGACTGAAACGAATAAGCTCTTCATTGTTGGCCGGGTTGACGATGCGAATAAAAGCGGACTTGATCATACCAAAATCTTGACGTCTGGATTCACATTCATAAATGTTGACCACGCAAAGAATTTTGTGAATATTGGCTGGAACTCGGTCCAACTGCACGATGATTTGCTCATCGTCGCCATCGCCGGCGCCTGTAAGGTTATCGCCAGAATGAATGACTGAGCTGCAGCCGCTCTGCTTATTATAAAAGCACACGAGATTCTTCTCGCCGCTAAGCTTGCCGTTAGCATCAAGCAATAAAGCAGACGCATCGCAGTCCACGTTAGCCGCTTTCTTCATTCCGAAGAAGCCGCCTTTCACTTCAGCAGGATCCCAGCCGAGACCGACGATCACTTTGCTGAGACCAGCGTTTCCTTTGGTCAGATCAACCTTTTGACCTTTAACGAGAGAGATTGCCATAGTATTTGCACCCCCTTTCCATGAGGCTTATTGCTAGTTAAACGACTAATTGAAGGTATTGTTCCTTACGATCTACCCAACAATACGCTTATTCGACATGTAAGTTCCAAAAAAAAGTAGGATCACTACAATATTCAACAAAAAAAGAATAGCTCCTCTTCTTCACAGGCGAGGAGCCAATCCGCTAAGTCTTTTTATAAAAAGTGGAGAAATCAGTTAGAAACCGGGATTCTCTTATATACTCTCTCCGGCCTTCCTACGGTGCCATAGGAGATATCCGCGACCAATTCACCCTTAGCCACGAAATATTCCAAGTACCGCCTAGCTGTTGTACGGCTGAATCCGGCCTTCTTCCCAAGCTCCTCCGCAGTGAGCACCTCTGGACCACCATGAATGAAGGCGAGGATCTTCTCGCTCGTTATTTTATCAATACCTTTAGGAAGATAGGCATCCTTGTCCGCCCTATCGCTCGTACCCCATAGCAGCTGATCAATCCCCTCTTGATCCACTTGCTTATTCGCTCCTCCAAGCAGCGCCATTTGATTATGATACTTTTGATAGGACTTCAGCTTCTCCTGAAATCGCTCAAACACAACCGGTTTGATCATAAAATCATACACGCCGCCGCGAATGGCTTCCCGTACCGTATCAAATTCCTTTGCCGCCGTAATGATGATGACATCCGTTAACGGGTTGTTTTTCTGAATATAGGGAAGAAGGTCAAGCCCGTTCATATCGGGAAAATATAAATCGAGCAGCACGAGGTCCGGGGCTAAAATGTCCAAATGCTCGTGTGCCAGCTGCAAATCTGTCGCAATGCCAACCACCTCGAATCCCTCCACCTTTTCCACAAACCGGCGGTTAATCTGGGCAATTCGAAGATCGTCCTCAATAATGACCACACGTATCATAGCTCTCTCCCTTTTTCTTTTGGAATGACAACGGTAAATATGACGCCTCCCTCTGAACGGGGATGGAAGCTGATTTTCCCCCGCAGCTGCTGCACGGCCTGTTTAACAATAGCAAGACCGTAACCCCGGTTGACCTCATTTTTCGTGGAGAAACCCGTCTCAAACAGACGTGCTTCAGCTTCCTTCTCAATGCCGGTCCCGTTGTCTTCGATCACGATCATTAAAGCTTTGCCTGCGTCGGTCAAATAGACCTTTACTGTTTTATTGTCATTGCTTGTGGCAAGCACGGCCTCCAAAGCATTATCAATTAAATTACCGATGATGGTTACGAGATGATTGCGGCTTATAGAGCCCGGAATATCTTTAAACATGCTTTTCGTATCAATTTCTAAGTTTACCTTAAGTTCATTCGCACGGTTAAACTTACCGATTAGTATGCCGCCGATAATAGGATCTGGAATTTCCCTTAATAGAAAGTGAATAAGGTTTTGATGAACATCCGTTTCATGCGTAATGATGTCCATCGCTTCCTGATACGATTCCAGCTGGATAAGGCCGTATATCGTATACAGCTTATTGGAATACTCATGCGTCTGCGAACGCAGCGCTTCGGTATATCGTTTCACTTGCGTAAGCTCCTCAGTTAAACGAAGCAGCTCGGATTTGTTGCGAAAGCTGGATACGGCCCCGACGACCTGCTGCTGACGATCAAAAATCGGCAGTCGATTGACCACAACCATACTCTCGTTAATGACCATCTCTTGATCGATTTCAGCATTTCCCGATTTGATAACCTCGAGTAAACGAGACTCCGGTATGACGTCCCGCACATGCTTTCCGGTAATCTCCATTTTCTCAAGCGGATCGATTAGCTTTAAAGCCGTCTGATTGGCGAGAGTAATGGTTCCCTCTGTATTAATAGCGATAATCCCTTCATGGATCGTTTCCAAAATAGCTCTCTTCTCCTGGTACAACAAGCCGATTTCCTTAGGCTCTAAACCGTGAATCGATCGTTTCACACCGTTCGCAATCGCAATCGCTCCTCCGCATCCAACCATAAGCGCAATTGCCGCAAAAAAGATCATCGCATTTCGGTAGGTGGCGGCCGATTCATGAATGTCTTTCAATAAAATGCCCACCGACACAATGCCAATGATTTGATTATGATCATCATAGATTGGCGTTTTTCCCCGCAGCGAGGGCCCCATAGAGCCAACAGCTTCCGAAATAATCGATTCGCCGTTCAGCACAGGCCCATTATCTCCGCCGATCATTTCTTTTCCGATACGGTCCGGCAGAGGATGCGTATAACGAATGCCCTCCCGGTTTCCAATGACGATGTATTCGGCATCCGTTTCCATTCTAATTTTTTCAACGATCGGTTGAATG